>NZ_JBSFPS010000006.1:0-85947 GCF_053588315.1 Streptosporangium sp. NPDC003464
GCTGGGCGGGGTTGCCGGCCACCACCGCGCCGCCCTTGACGCGCAGCCACTCCTTGCCCTCGGTCCCTTGGTTCCCCACCCAGCATTGTCCGTTTTTATCCAAGAAGAAGCCCGTCTGGCCGATCGCGGGGTTCACACCGGAACCCGTCGGACCGAAATGAATGAGTCCACCGTCGTTGCCCTGAAGCATTCCCGCGATCTTGCCGATCGTCGTACCCACAGAGAGCGCGGTCTTCACCCAGTCCATGATGAATCCCTTTGACATGCGATTTTTTCGGCTACAGCATGACAGCGATTCCATTTACTCGCGAATTTCATGCCTCATATGTGACCGAAGGCTTCCCTCCCGAGTCACCGTAACCTTCGGCACCATATGAGCCGAAAATATCAGCGCCGTCCGCGTTTTACGGATGGCCCGCGCGGCTCACTCTTTCTGATTTTGGTAAGATTTTTCCATCTATGCCCGGAGTCGCCATAGCAGGCCCCGGCCAGTCCGAATGTCGCCGGGCCCAGTGCCGGGAGCGGTTGTCAGCGGTGGATCAGGGCGAAGACCCCCCAGCCCACGTATTCGCGTTCGTAACGCGCGTAGTGGGCGGGAGCTTCCGAGAGTTCGGCCCGCAGGTCGGCGGCCAGTCCGTCGTCGGGGTTGCGGTCGAGCCAGCGGCGGATGTTGAGCCACTGCGCCGCCCTGTAGCGGTCCCAGCTGTCCTGATCGGCGAGCACCATTTCGACGACGTCGTAACCCAGTTCTCCGAACTGCTCGATGAGCTCCGGGAGCAGCCGGAGGTCGTCTCTGTCGCGGACGCGGCAGGCCTCGACGGCATGCTGGTCAGGAGGGTCCTGACGCCAGTACGGCTCACCGATCAACATCGTGCCGCCCGGCCGGAGGCTGCGGTTCAGCAGTTCGACCGTGCCGGCCGGACCACCGCCGATCCAGGTCGCGCCGATGCACGCCGCGAGCTCGACGGGTTCTTGCGCGACGTAGCCTGAGGCGTCGCCGTGGATGAAGCTCACCCGGCCGGCGACGCCCAGCTCGACCGCGCGGGCACGCGCGTTCCCGGTGAACACCGTGCTGATGTCCACCCCGGTCCCGGTGATCTGATGGGCCTGGGCCCAGGTGCACAGCATCTCGCCCGATCCGCTCGCGAGGTCGAGCACGCGCGTTCCGGGCTCCAGGCGCAGCGCCCGCCCCAGAGTGGCCAGCTTCTCGCTGGTGAACGGGTTGTGGATGCGGTGACTGCTCTCGCGGATGGTGAAACTACGAGAAAGGTCCACTGACGGGATTCCTTACGTCCGTTGAGGTCATGGCGTTCGCGGATGACGGCCGGTCGCAGCGGGCCGCCGGTGCCTGGAACCTCATGAGATGCACCCCGATCAGGACGTGGGAATCTTGAGCCCTGTGAAGATAGGACGCCACAGGTCATCACGTCTATCGGTTATGCGCACGCGCCGAGCGCGATGATCACTGCCTGCCTGGCGGCCGCCCTCCTGCGGCCGGTCTCCCGTACGGGGCCGGGGGCGGTCGACGGCCACTCCGGGCCGAACGGCCACGCCGTACCCCTCCCGCAAGGGGTCCGCGAGGTGCCGAGAGGGTTGTCGCTGGTGAGAGAGTTATTTGTTAAGAAACTTGACAGTGATGCCGTTGGTCCCGACCATGTAACCACGCGGATCCGTGCACTCATCCAGTAGCTCGCTGGCGGGCGAATCCACCGGCCTCGCCAGTGCGCCATCACCCGTACCCTCACCCCCCTCGATCGGCGCGGAGGCTCCGATCGCTCCTGGTCCGGGAGACCCGCATGCGAAACCGAACATCGCGTCTGCTGACGCTGGCAGTGTCGCTACTGCTGGCGGCCGTGGGCGCCCTCATCGCCCAGACGCCGGCCAGCGCGGCCAACCTGCTTGTGAATCCCGACTTCGAGACCGGAGCCCTCTCGCCCTGGACCTGCGCCGGCGGGCTGGGATCGGTGGTCGATTCCCCCGCCCGCTCCGGCACGAAGGCGCTCGCCGGCGCGGCGAGCGCCTCCGACACCGCCCAGTGCAGCCAGTCCGTGGCCGTCCGGCCGAGCACCGCCTACACCCTGACCGCCTGGGTCCGCGGCAACTACGTATACCTGGGCGTGAACGGCGGCGGATCCACCTGGACCTCATCGGCGACGGCGTACACGCAGCTCACCGTCCCCTTCACCACCGCGGCCAACCAGACCACCGCCGTGATCTACCTGCACGGCTGGTACGGCCAGGGCACCTACTACGCCGATGACGTGAGCTTCGACGGCCCCGGATCCTCGCCGTCCCCCACGCCCACCCCGACACCGACGCCGACACCGACCCCCACCCCGACACCGACGCCAACCCCGACCCCAACGCCCACGCCCACGCCCACGCCCACGCCCACGCCAGGGACGACGTGCCCGGTGAAGTCGAGGCCGGCGGGCAAGGTCCTCCATGGGTACTGGGAGAACTGGGACGGCGCGTCGAACGGTGTGCACCCGCCGCTCGGCTGGATCCCGATCACCGACTCCCGCATCCAGGCCCACGGCTACAACGTGATCAACGCGGCGTTCCCGGTGATCCGCTCCGACGGCACCGCCCTGTGGGAAGACGGCATGGACTCCACCGTCAAGGTCGCCACCCCGGCCGAGATGTGCCAGGCCAAGGCCGCCGGTCTGACGATCCTGATGTCCATCGGCGGAGCGACCGCCGGCATCGATCTCAGCTCCAGCACCGTCGCCGACCGCTTCGTCGCGACCATCGTGCCGATCCTCAAGAAGTACAACTTCGACGGCATCGACATCGACATCGAGACCGGTCTCAGCGGCAGCGGCAACATCAACCAGCTGTCCGCGTCCCAGGCCAACCTCATCCGCATCATCGACGGCGTGCTCGCCCAGATGCCCGCCAACTTCGGCCTGACCATGGCCCCCGAGACGGCGTACGTCACGGGAGGCAGCGTCACCTACGGCTCGATCTGGGGCGCGTATCTGCCGATCATCAAGAAGTACGCCGACAACGGCCGCCTCTGGTGGTTGAACATGCAGTACTACAACGGGAGCATGTACGGCTGCTCCGGTGACTCCTACTCCGCGGGAACGGTTCAGGGATTCACCGCCCAGACCACCTGTCTGGACAAGGGGCTGGTCATCCAGGGCACCACGATCAGGGTCCCCTATGACAAGCAGGTCCCCGGCCTGCCCGCCCAGCCCGGAGCGGGAGGCGGCTACATGTCGCCCTCCCTGGTGAGCCAGAGCTGGAACGGCTTCAACGGCAACCTCAAGGGCCTGATGACCTGGTCCATCAACTGGGACGGGTCGAAGGGCTGGACCTTCGGCGACAACGTCAGGAGCCTGCAAGGTCGCTGACCGGTGTGCCCGTCCGGGCCTGCCGGTACGGACCCTGTCGGCACGCTGCCCCGGCCGCGCACGGGCCGGGGCAGCGTGCGCGGCCCCCGCCGTGGACGGGCTCGCCTGCCGACGGGCTCTCCTACCGGCGGGTTCACTTGCCGGTGGGCTCTCCTACCGGCGGGCTCGCCTGCCGGTTACGCCGGTCCGGGCTTGCGGGCCAGGAGGCAGACGTACGGCCTCTTCCGGCCCTCGCCGGGCTCCTCCAGCAGCCGCGCGATGACGACGAGCCCGGCCTCGGCGAGCAGCTCGGTGAGGCGGTCGGGCGGCAGCAGGTAGGAGCCCAAGGACACTGGGTGGCCGTACGCCTGCTGGAGATGCAGGCGCTCGTCGCCGACATGGGTCCCCAGCAACAGGTGGCCGCCCGGTGCCAGCGTCCGCTGGAACTCGGCGAACACCACCGGCAACTGCTCCGTCGGGACGTGATGGGTGGAGTACCAGGCGACGATGCCGCCCAGTCCGCCGTCCTTGAGATCCAGCGCGGTCATCGAACCCTCGTGGAAGCGCAGGCCGGGGTGCCTCCGCCGGGCCACCTCGACCATCTTGGGCGACAGGTCGACGCCGAACACCGGCACTCCCAGCGTGTTCAGATGCGCCGCCACGTGTCCGGGCCCGCACCCGACATCGGCGACCGGCCCGTCTCCGGCGGCTTGCACGAGTTCGGCGAACGCGGCCAGCATCGCGCGGGTCAACGGCATCGACGCGAGCGCGTCTCCGTAGCGTTCCGCGTAGTCGACGGCGACGGTGTCGTAGGACGCCCGAGTGTCGGTCAGGTAGGAGGGTTCGGTCACGCGGATCACCGTAGCCCGTTGCCCGTGGTCCGGCGCGTGTCGCAGACCCCGGCCACCGGGCGCCGGACCCCGGACCCCTGCCACCGGCCACCGGACGCCGGACGCCCGATCACCGTAGCCCGTCACCGGGCCCCGGCACGGTCGGCGCGGGGACGGGACCCTAGGCGGGCAGGACCTTCGCGTCGCCCGCAACGGTGGTGATCGAGATCCGGTGCTTCGAGGCCGAGTTGTCGGTGACCTTCACCGCCACGTCGCCCGTGACCGCGTCCGTGGTCACGTTGTAGGCCCCGTCGGGGACGTAGACGATGCCGTTGCCACTGGCGGTCTCCATCTCGACGTCGTCGGGCTTGGCCGTGTACCTCAGCTCGATGTCACCCGAGACCGTCTCGCCGATGAACTTCTTGCCGCCCAGTCCGCTGGCGACGATGTTGCCGGAACTGGTCGCCGCCTCGACCACCCCGGACAGGGTATGGAGTGTGATGTCGCCCGCCCGGTTGTCCACCTTCACATGCAGGCCCTTGGGTACCTCCACCCGGTAGTCGACGCCGCACGAGCCCCAGTCCGACTCGCACTGGTAGGACACGACCAGCGCCTCTCCCTCCACCCGGTGCTCCGTCTTCGGCTTGTCCCCACGCCAGTAGAGAGTCTCGACGACCCGGATCCCGGTCCTGTCCTTCTCGACGACCGTGATGTCCCCCGTCCGGCCCCGGACGTCCAGCTTGGCCACCCGGTCCTCGACGTCGTAGGAGATCTCGTCCCGCGCGGAGGCCTTCCCGAGGTCCTGCAGACCGCATCCGGTCAACAACGCGCAGGAGGCCAGCAGCGCTCCGGCGGCGATCACGTTCTTCATCCTCACGACGAAGATCCTCCCTCCCGGCCGGGTGGCCGCGCATCGGGGGATCCCCTGAGAGAACCCCCAGGGGACCCCCGACCGGCGGGCGGCTGGCGGCGGGATCGGGTCAGGGGTCGAGAGGCTCGTAGGCGACGACCTCCCGGGAGGCGAGGCGGGCCAGGCAGTCGCCGACGACGTGCTTCTGGAAGTGCTCGGAGGCGCGGTGCGCCTCGAAGGCCGCGGCGTCGACGTACTGTTCGTAGATCATGAACCGCCGGGGGTCGTCGACGGAGACGTGGGCCTGGTAGACGAGATTGCCCGGCTCCCGGCGGGACAGCGGGGTGATGGTCCGGATGATGTCGGCGACGGCGTTCTCCTCTCCGTCACGGGCGGTCCAGACGGCTTGCACGACATAAGACATGGTGTGCGACTTTAGGGTTAATGTCCTTGATTGTCACATTTGGGTCATGACCCTTGACATAACGGACATGCATAAATAACGTCCTGTTAACCGACAGGCACAGACGAAGACATCCCTGTCAGTGGTCTTCGTCTGTGCTTTTTGTCGTTCCTGGACCGCTGGCAAGGGATTCAACCCCCCTGAAAGGCGGCTGGGCATGGACGACGGCCCCGCGACCACAAGAACAGCAGTCATCCGCAACGCGGGAGACGCGGCCGATCTCATCGACACTCTCAAGACCTTGGGCGGCAGGGCGAACTGGATCTGGTTCCTCGCCCTGGCAGGTCTGTTCCTGGACGCCTACTCCAACGCGGCGCTGGGGGCCGGCCTGTCCCCCATGGTCAAGCAGCTGAACCTGTCACCCGCGCAGGTCGGCCTGCTCACCGCGATGGCCCCGGCGATCGCGATCGTCTCCAACCCCTTCGGCGGCTGGCTCGCCGCGCGGATCGGCCGGATCAGACCGCTGCTGATCACGAAGGTCGTCTTCGCGCTCGGCGCTCTGCTGACCGCGGCCGGCTCGGACTTCCAGACGGTCTTCGCCGGGCGGGCCCTGGTGGGCGTCGCCTACGGCATGGACTTCGCCGTCGCCATGGCACTGCTCGCCGAATACACGCCCGCCTCCCTCAAGGGCAGGCTCAACTTCTGGCAGGGCGTCTGGTACACCGCGACGACCATGAACCTCCTGCTCACCCTGGTGTTCTACAAGTTCGACGTCGGCGCCGACATCTGGCGCTGGTCCGTCGGCTCCGCGGCCGTCTTCGCGCTCGCCCTGTTCGTGCTGCAGCTGACCTTCCTGGTGGAGAGCCCCACCTGGCTGGCGTCCAAGGGGCGTCTCCGGGAGGCCGTGGCGAACCTCCGCCGGATGTACGGGTTCGCCGCGCAGGAAGGGCCCCAGGAGGACGGGCAGTCCGGGAAGCCGGCGCACCAGGTCGGGTTGCGGGACGCGGGCGTGCTCTTCCGCAAGCCCTACCTGCCGCGGACCATGCTGTCGACCGTCATCTCCCTCACCCAGGCCATGCAGTACTTCGCCGTGGGCTGGTATCTGCCGGTGATCAGCCTTGAGCTGTTCGGCAAGGAGTTCGAGAAGGCGACCCTGGGTTCCATGGCGTTCAACGCCGTCGGCATCATCGGCGGCTGCCTGTCGGCCTACGCCGGCCGCCGGCTGGGTCTGCGGATCAGCTCCATGCTCGGGTACGCCATGGTGTTCGTCGCCCTGCTGGTCATGGGCGCGACGTTCAAGGAACTTCCGATCGCGCTGGCCGCCATGCTGCCGGTGCTGTTCATCTTCTTCCACTCCGCCGGCCCCGGTCCCAACGGCAAGTCGATCGCGGCGCTGTCGTACCGCAGCGACATCCGCACGCTGGGCACCGGCGTGACCGGCATGCTCGGCAGCCTCGGATCGGTCGCGGGCCTGTACCTGTTCCCGCAGCTCCAGGCGGGCCTCGGGGTGGGCACCAGCCTGATGCTCCTGTCGGTGGTGCCGCTGGTCGGCCTGCTCACCTGCGTGGCGATCAAGTGGGATCCCACCCGCGTGGCGGTGAACCTGGAAGAAGAGACGATCCACCTCCAGCAGCGCAAGCCGGTGTCGGCCTGAACGGTGTCCGGCTCGGACACGATGAAAGGACCTTCTCGGATGACCGGAGAACGCCGCCGCGGCGTGCTCAGCATCGATGAGGGCACCACGGGCACCCGTGCCGCCGTCGTCCTCGACGACGGCGGCACGGCACCACCCGCCTACCTGCCCATCTCGGTCTGCTCGCCTGACCATCTGCGCGTCGAACAGGACGGGACGGAGATCTGGGTGAACACCGTCCAGGTCTGCCGTGAGGCGCTGGACTGGGCCTCCGCGCACGGGGTGGAGATCACCGGAGTGTCGATCTCCACCCAGCGCGCCACGGTGCTGTTGTGGGACACGGTGACCGGCGTGCCGCTGAGCCAGGCCGTGGTGTGGCAGGACCGCCGCTACGCCGCCCGGCTGCGGGAGTGGGAGCCGGAGTGGGACGCGCACCTCGTCCAGCACACCGGCCGGCCGGTCGGCTCCCGGGCGCCGCTGCTGTGGGCGGCGGAGGAGCTCACCCGGAACGAGGCCGCCGGCCGGGCCCACGACGAGGGCCGGCTCGCCTTCGGCTCGATCGACACCTGGCTGGTCTGGAAGCTCACCGGCGGGGCGCGCCATGTCATGTCCGCCACGAACGCCGTGGCGACGGGCGCCTACGACCTGCGGACGGGGGACTGGCACGGGCCGTGGGTGGACTTCCTCGGCTGCCCGCGCGACCTGCTGCCGCGGATCGTGGACGAGGACGGCGACTTCGGCGTCACCGACCCGTCGGTCCTCGGCGTGCGGCTGCCCATCCTGTCCGTCATGGGCGACCAGCACGCGGCGATGATCGCGCTCGGCGCCCACCGGCCCGGTCAGGCCATGTGCGTCCACGGGACCGGCACGTTCCTCGACGCCGTCGCGGGCGACCGGCCGCCCGCCCACCTCCGCCAGGTGCCGGGGGTGCTCACCCTGGTCGGCTGGCGGTCCGCGGGCGCGTCCGTGTTCAGCCTGGAGGGGTACGCCCCGACGACCGGCTCCGCGATGCGCTGGCTGTGCGAGGAGATCGGGCTGTTCGAGTCACCGGCCCAGCTGGCCGAGCTCGCCCGCGAGCACACGGGGCCGACCCGGGTCCGGTTCCTGCCCGCGCTGGCGGGGCTGCGGACCCCGGTCTGGTCGCCGGAGGCCACCGGGATCCTCACCGGGCTCAGCCTGTCCACGACCCGGGCGGAGCTGGCGCGCGGCATCCTCGACGGCTTCGCGCACTCGGTGTGCGACCTGCTGGAAGGCGTGGAGGGGGCCATGGGCCGGCCGGTCACCGACCTGTTCTGCGGCGGCGGGCTCGCCACCAGCGACGTGTTGATGTCCAGCCAGGCGGATCTGATCGGCCGGCCCGTACGGCGCGCCCGCGACAACGGGACCGCCAGCCTCCGCGGCACCGCCTACCTCGGCGGCGTGCGGACCGGGCTGTGGCCGAGCCTCTCGGCGGCCGTCGCCGGGCTCCGGACCGCCCCCGTCTTCGAACCCACCCTGTCAGACGCCGGGCGCCAGGAGGCCCGCGCCGAATGGCGCGACCTGCTGGCCCGCCACATCACCCCCGCCGACCACGGCGCCCGGCCGCAGAGGCCCGGGGCCCGCGGCGCCGAACCCGATTCACAGGAGGAATCAACGTCGTGATCCGGCTTCCCGAACGTAAGGCGAGATCAGAGACGAAGAGCGCCATCCGGCGCACCGCGCTGGAACTCGACCGCCAGGAGCAGATCGAACGGCTCGCCTCCCAGCACGTGGACGTCCTCGTCGTCGGCGGCGGCGTCACCGGCTGCTACACCGCGCTGGACGCCGTCACCCGCGGCCTGACCGTGGCGCTCGTGGAGCGGGACGACTTCGCGTCGGGCACCTCCTCCAAGTCGTCGAAGATGGTGCACGGCGGCCTGCGGTACATCGAGCAGGGCAACCTGCCGCTGGTCCGGCGTTCGCTGCTGGAGCGGCAGCGGTTCCGCCACAACGCGCCGCACCTGGTGCAGCGGCTGCCGTTCGTCTTCCCCGTCCTCGCCCAGGACGGCGTCTTCGACGCGCGCATCGCCAAGGCCTTCGAGGGCCTGCTGTGGACCTACGACCTCGCCGGGGGATGGCGCATCGGCAGGCTCCACCAGCGGCTCAGCGTGCCCGAGGTCCTCGCCCGCGCCCCACGGCTGCGCGCCGACCGGCTCAAGGGCGGGCTGCTCTACTACGACAGCCGCACCGACGACGCGCGCCTGACCCTGACCATCGCGCGGACCGCCGCGCACTTCGGGGCGACCGTGCTCAACGGCGCCGCCTGCCGCGGCCTCGTCCGCGAGGGCGGCAGGGTGCGCGGCGCGACCGTCGAGGTCGACGGCCGTGACATCGAGGTGCGGGCGAGCGTCGTGATCAATGCCACCGGAGTCTGGTCGGACACGCTCGACGCCCTGTCGGACCCCGGCCACCGGCCTCGGATCCGCCCCGCCAAGGGGGTGCACATCGTGGTGCCGTGGACCCGGCTGCCCATCGACGGCACCGTGACCGTGCCCATCCCCGGCCGGGCCCGCCGTGCGACCTGCACCCGCTGGGGGGACGTGGTCGTGGTCGGGACGACCGACACCGACTACGAGGGCTCCCTGGAGGAGGTGCTGTGCACCCGGGAGGAGATGCAGTATCTCCTCGACGGGGCCAACACCGCCTTCGACGCCGACCTCACCCCGGACGACGTGGTCGGCTCGATCGCCGGGCTCCGTCCCCTGGTCGGCGGCAAGGAGGGGGCCACCCTCGACATGAGCCGCGACCACCGCATCTCGACGGACGCGCACGGGCTCGTCACCGTCACCGGCGGCAAGCTCACCACCAGCCGCCACATGGGTGAGCTCGTGGTCGACGAGGCCCTGAAGGTGCTCGGCCGCCAGGCCCGCTGCCGTACGGCGCGCCTCCCCCTGCTGGGCGGCGCCGGCTACGACACGGAGGCCACCTCGGCCACCGGGGGGCTCGGCGCCCACCTGGGGGAGCGGTACGGCACCGAGGCCCGCTTCGTCGCCGACCTCTTCAACGAGGATCCGTCCCTCGTCGAGCCGATCATCGAGGGCACCGCCCACCTGCGGGCCGAGGTGGTCTACGCGGCCCGGTGCGAGCTGGCGCGGACCGTCGACGACGTGCTGTCCCGCCGCACCCGGATGCGGGTGTTCGCCCGGGACCTGTCGGTCAAGGCGGCCCCGGAGGTCGGCCGGCTGCTCCAGCGGGAGCTCGGGCTGTCCGACGACGAGGTCGCCCGGCAGGTCGACGACTACATCTCCGGCATCGACCGGGAGAAGACCGTACTGATGGAGGGACTTTCATGATCAGCAGGCAGACCATCACCCATCCGTTCAACCGGGGCGACTACGTCGTCGGCGCCCCCACCCCGCCGCGCTGGGCCGCCGACTGCCCGCCCGGCGCGGGAGAGGCCAGTCTGCAGACTGCCGTGGTGGAGGTCCCCGACACGGTCGTCGCCGAGCTGCGCGCGGTCGCCGCCGCCGTGCACACCGACCGGGACGAGGTGATCCTGCGCACCCGCGACTGGTGGGCGGGCACGTCCATCGGGGAGACGGACGGCAACCCCGCCACCCCGGACGCCGTGATCGTCGAGGCGTCCGACGAGGAGCAGGTGGCCGCCGTGGTCCGCGTCTGCCGCGCGCACGGCATCCCCCTGACGGTCTCGGCCGGCCGCAGCAACGTCCTCGGGGCCGCCCTGCCGGTGTTCGGCGGGGTCGTGCTGGACGTCTGCCGGCTCAACCAGATCATCTCCTTCGACGCCGAGTCGATGATCGTCGAGGTGCAGGCGGGCATGTTCGGCGACCTGTTCGAGAAGGAGCTGCAGGAGGTGCACGGCGCCACCACCGGGCACTGGCCGTCCGCCTTCGCCATCTCCACGGTCGGCGGCTGGGCCGCCTGCCGCGGCGCCGGCCAGCTGTCCACCCGGTACGGGAAGATAGAGGACATGGTCGTCGGCCTGGACGTGGTCCTCCCGGACGGGAGCACCGCCAGCTACGGCACCTATCCCCGGGCCGCCGTCGGCCCGGACCTCCGCCAGCTCTTCATCGGCTCCGAGGGCACCCTGGGCGTGATCACCCGGCTGCGGTTGCGGACCCACCGGCTGCCCTCCTACGCGACGGGCCTGGCGTACGGGTTCGACACGTTCGCCGCGGGTCTGGACGCCTGCCGGGAGATCCTCCAGCGGGGCGCGACCCCCGCGGTGCTGCGCCTGTACGACGCGCACGAGAGCGGCACCCATTTCGGCGAGCCGGGCACCAACCTGCTGCTCATCGCCGACGAGGGGGACCCGGCGCTGGTGGACGCGGCCATGGCGGTGGCCGAGGAGGTCTGCGGCGAGCGGGCGTCGGTGACGCTCGACGGCGACGCGCTCCTCGCCCGCTGGCTGGACGAGCGGATGCTCGTCGGCAAGTCCGGTGACGGTTTCGCCAAGGGTCCCGGCTTCGTCGCCGACACCTGTGAGATCGCCGGGCCGTGGTCGTCGCTGCCGGCGATCTACGACGAGGTGGTCGCGGCCATCGAGGCGGTCCCGGGGACGCTGCGCGCCTCCGCGCACCAGTCGCACGCCTACACCGACGGGGCCTGCCTGTACTTCTCGCTCCGCGGTGACGTGGAGCGGCCCCGCCGCCGCGAGTGGTACCGGGCCGCCTGGGACGCCGCCAACGAGGTGCTCATCCGGCACGGCGCCGCGATCAGCCACCATCACGGTGTCGGACTGCTGCGCTCGCCGTACGTGGAGCGCTCGCTGGGCAGCGGCTTCGGCACCTGGGTGGCTATCAAGCAGGCCCTCGACCCGACGGGGATCATGAACCCCGGGAAGCTGGGGCTGCCCGACCGTTTCAAGGCCGGTACGTCCGACCAGGGCTAGCACATAAGGTGGATTGGTGAACCATCGTCCAAAACGTCCCGTTGACCGGCGCCTGCTGGCCGCGCTGGCGGAACATCCCGTCATGGCGTCGCTGGTCGGTGTGGAGATGGCGGACCGGTTCACCACCACCTCGACCCCGCTCGGCATCCTCGCCTCGGTCCCGCTCGGCGACCTGACGGAGACGGTCCGGCGGACCGTCGCCGCGGGCAAGATCGTGTTCGTCAACATGGACTCGACCCCCGGTCTGGGCCACGACCCCGGAGCCCTGACCTACCTCAAGGGGATCGGGGCGATCGGGATCTGTTCCACCCGCGCGGCGATCATCGAGCGGGCGAGCAGTCTGGGCCTGCTGGCCATGCAGAAGGTGTTCGTCACCGACCGCTCCAACCTGCACCGCAGCCTCCAGTCCATCGCCCGCTCCCGCCCGGACCTGGTCCAGCTCATGCCCGCCGTCGTGTTGCGCTACATGGAGCAGCAGGCCAGAGCGCTCGGCGTGCCGTATCTGGCGGCCGGGTTCGTCCAGGACGAGGCGGACGTGGTCGAGGCACTCCACCACGGTGCCGCCGGGGTCTGCACCTCGGACGAGGAGCTGTGGGGGCTGCGCCGCTCGGCCCTGCGCGCCTCCTGAGACACCTCCCGGCCCACCGGCCCACCCGTACCGCCCCGCCCTGACGCGCGGGCGGGTCCGCGTGACCCCAGATCACGCGGGGCGGGTCTGTGTGGCCTCGGCCGCCGCATGAGCGTGATCCGCCGGCGGCCATCCGCAGTGAGCAGTCTCCGCACGGAAGGACGACTCGATGACGCCGGTAACGCCGGATCTGTCCGGACCGCGCCCTGGGCCGCCGCCGGCGGCTCCCGGGGTACCACCCGGCGGCACGGACAGGACCGCGCCCGGTGACACGGACGGGAGCGCACCCGACGACACGGACAGGACCGCGTCCAGCGACACGGACAGGAGCACGTCCGGCGGCACGGACGGGGCCGCGTCCGTGCCGGAACCGCCGGCGGGCGGGCGCCCACGCCTGATGGCGGCCGCCCCTGCCGTGTTCGTCGTGCTCTGGAGCAGCGCGTTCATCGCCGGCATTCCGGGAGTCGCGGCCGCTCCGCCGCTGCTCCTGATGTTCGCGCGCTTCGCCCTGGCCGGGGTGCTGCTCGCCGGGTACGCCCTGATCACGCGCGCGCCCTGGCCACGCGGCCGGGCCCTGGCGCACATCGCCGTCTCCGGTCTGCTCATCCAGGCCGTCCAGTTCGGCAGCTTCTACACCGCGCTCGGCATGGGCTTCCCGGCGGCCGTCGTCTCCCTCGTCCAGGGGCTCAACCCTGTCGTCATCGTGCTGGCCACGCGCTTCCTCGGCGAGAGGGTCACCGGGCGGCAGGGACTCGGCTTCGCCCTCGGCGCGGCCGGTGTGATGCTCGCCGTCGCCGACCGGGTGAGCCTTTCGATCTGGGGCGTGGTGCTGTGCCTGGTCGGGCTGTTCGGCCTGAGCGCCGGCACCCTCTACCAGAAGCGTTTCGTCCCGCGCATGGACGTCCGCACCGGGACCGCCGTGCAGCTTCTCGCCAGCGCCCCGGCGGTCGGGCTGGCCTGCCTGGCCGTCGAGACCCCGCGGGTGTCGGACTGGGCGGCGTTCGGCGGGTCCGTGGCCTGGATGGTGCTGGTCAACTCCATCGCGGCGTTCATCCTGCTCAACATGATGCTGCTGCGCTCGTCCGCCAGCCGGGTCAGCACGATGTTCTTCCTGACGCCCTCGGTGACGGCGGTGCTGGCCTGGCTGCTCGTCGGCCAGTCACTGCACCCGCTCGCCGTCGCCGGGCTCGTCCTCGGCGGCGCCGGCGTCCTGCTCGCCAATCACCGGCCGGCACAGGATCAAGGGTGAACGGCCTGCTCCTGTCCCCGGCGGCTCCACCCGCGCGCGTCTGCCCGAGAAACCGATGTCGAACAGAACCCCGAACCCCCCGGAGAGGTGATGTGATGAGAATCCGCGGAGCCGTCCTCGAAGAGATCGGCCGGTCGCGCCCGTACGCCGAGTCCCGGCCGCTGTCGGTCTCCGAGCTCGAACTGGACCCGCCCGGCCCCGGCGAGCTCCTCGTCAGGATCGAGGCGGCGGGCGTGTGCCACTCGGACCTGTCGGTCGTCGACGGCAACCGGGTGCGCCCGGTCCCCATGCTCCTGGGGCACGAGGCGGCCGGCCTGGTGGAGCAGGTCGGCGCGGGCGTCGATGACGTCGAGGTCGGCCGGCGGGTCGTCATGACCTTCCTGCCTCGCTGCGGCGGGTGCGAGGGCTGTGCCACCGACGGGGTGACGCCCTGCGTCCCCGGAAGCGCGGCGAACAACAGGGGAGCGCTGCTGGCCGGCGGCGTCCGCCTGCGCCGGGACGGCGCCGAGGTCCTGCACCACCTCGGGGTCTCCGCCTTCGCCACCCACGCCGTCGTCGACCGGCACTCGGTCGTCCCGGTGGGCGAGGACGTCCCTCCCGAGGTCGCCGCGATCCTCGGCTGCGCCGTGCTCACCGGCGGCGGCGCGGTCATCAACGTCGGCAGGCCCTCCGCCGGTCAGACGGTGATGGTCGTCGGGCTCGGCGGCGTCGGCATGGCCGCGCTGATCACCGCCCTCGCCTTCGACGGCGTCACGGTCATCGGCGTCGACGGCAACCCGGACAAGCTCGTCACCGCACAGGAACTGGGCGCCCACGCGGTGTACCGCCCCGCCGAGGTCGTCGAGCTCGGGATCAAGGCGCCGATCGTCGTCGAGGCGGCCGGGAACGCCCGGGCCTTCGAGACCGCGGTCACCGCGACCGCGCCCGGCGGCCGCACCGTCACCGTGGGGCTCCCCGCGCCCGACGCCCGAGCGTCGATCTCGCCGCTCGGGCTCGTGGCGGAGGGACGGACCATCGTCGGAAGCTATCTCGGCTCGGCGGTCCCCGCCCGCGACATCCCCGTCTTCGCCCAGATGTGGCGCGAAGGCAGGCTCCCGGTCGAGGCGCTGGTGTCGTCGAGGATCCGGCTCTCCGCCGTGAACGAGGCGATGGACCAGCTCGCCGACGGGACCGCCATCCGCCAGGTCATCGTGTTCGACGACGCCGACGGCCGGTAGACCCGCCGAGGGTCCGGGGGCACGTGATCGCAGGCGGGACGCGCGCCGCTCCGTCACCCCTTCCTGCGGTTCTTCTGGAACTCCTCCTTCAGCTTGAGGAACTCGGATTCGGAGCCGGCGAACTTCGTGACGCCCTTCTCCGGATCGGTCGTCACGAAGAACAGCCAGGGGCCGGGGGCCGGCTTCAGGGCGGCCTCGATGGCGTCGTCCCCCGGGTTGCCGATGGGACCGGGCGGCAGGCCGAGGCGCATGTAGGTGTTGTACGGCGACCGGCTCCGGATGTCCTCGTTCGAGGCACTGACGCCGTACTTGTTCAGGCCGTACATGACCGTGCTGTCCAACTGCAGCCTCATCTCGGGCGTGTGGTTCAGCCGGTTGTGGATGACCCGCGCGATCTTGGGCATGTCGCGCTTGTCGGTCGACTCGGCCTGGACGATGCTGGCGATGGTCAGGATCTCCAGTGGCGTACGGCCGGCGCGCCTGGCGCCGGCCACCAGGTCGGCGTCCTGGGCCGCGCGGTTGAAGCGGGTGACCATCGCGGCGAGGATCTCACGGGGGTTCGACTCGGGCGAGACCTCGTAGGTCGCGGGGAAGGCGAATCCTTCCAGCGCGCCCTTGGCGTAGGCCGGCAGGCCGAGCGCCCCGCCGTCCTTGACGGCCCGCTCGAACTCCGCCGCGGGCCTGCCGGTGGCGGTCGAGAGCCGATCCAAGATGTCCGAGAGCCGCAGCCCCGCTTTCACGGTCAGGGTGGTCCGCCCCCGTCCGGTCTCCACAAGCGCCTGGCCGGTGCCCTGCCCGGTGGGCTCCCGCGGCACCGTCACCCGGGAGGACAGCCCTTCGACCGCGAGCGCGGCTCCGACCGCCAGCACCGTGACGGCGGCCGCCGCCGCCAGGGCGAGGCCACGGCGGGGGGATCGGCCTCCCTCGGCCTGGAGGAACCGGCCCGGTGGGGGTGGCTGCTCATCGTGGGCCATGTCGGAAAGGGTCTCGCGCAGCAG
The DNA here is from genome assembly GCF_053588315.1 of Streptosporangium sp. NPDC003464. NCBI lineage: Bacteria > Bacillati > Actinomycetota > Actinomycetes > Streptosporangiales > Streptosporangiaceae > Streptosporangium > Streptosporangium sp. NPDC003464. Next base: position 16,017 of record NZ_JBSFPS010000006.1, read on the forward strand.
ATCCTCGATGTTCATCGCAGCTCCCTCACGGTGCTCAGCTCGGGTGCGGCCTTCTTCAGGCGCTCCAACGACCGGTAGATCTGGCTGCGGACCGAGCCCACCCTGACCCCGAGCAGCCGTGCGATCTCGGTCTCGGACAGGTCTTCGAAGTAGCGCAGCACGAGTATGGTCCGCTGCCGGGGTGTCAACCGGGCAAGAGCCGCGCGCATCATCAGGCGGAGGTCCACGATCTCGGCGTGCCCGTCGCCGATCTGTTCGGGCAGCCACCCGGTGGACACTTCCGCGATGCGGGAACGGCGCCGCCACCAGCTCACCTGCTCGTGGTACATGACGCGGCGGACGTAACCCTCGACGGCCGCCGGGTCGCGCAGGTCGCGCCACTTCGCCGACGTCTTGGCCAGCGCCGACTGCACCAGATCCTCAGCGGCGTGCCGGTCACCGGTCAGCAGGTACGCGGTACGGAACAGAGCCTCCGACCGGTCGATGACGAACTGCCGGAAGTCCGCCGCAAATCCTGGATCCACCCGTCCTCCTCGCTGTGTCACCAGCCAAGGACGCGGGCAGGTCTCCGATCTATGCCGACCCGTCCGGGCCGACCTGTCTCCAGGACCGCCCGGGACGGCTCGTCGCTCAGCCCGCCGCCGGGGAGAGCATGGTCCGGGACGGCGCGAGCAGTCCCGCGACGGCGTCGGCGGCCGCGGGATGCCGGGCCAGCAGTTCCGCCACCGCGGGGTGACCGGGCCCGTCGGCGGCGGGGACGGCCTCCTGCCATCCGCCGTCGCACCCGAGCAGCGCGGCCACGGCGTCGCACGCCGCCGGGTGGCCGGCCAGCAGCCCGGTCACCGGCCCGGCCGGCGCGGCCACCCGTCCGGCGGGCGCCTGCGGCACCGCCCGCGCCGCCCACGGCGGCACCCACGTGTCGACGGAGGCCAGGCTCGCCGGGAACGTGCGGCCGGCTTCGCGGACGAGTACGGGCACGAGTTCGGGCGCCTGGTCCCGGAGGGTCGTGATCAATGTGGGCAGCCACGGGAGCAGGATGGCGTCGGGCAGCCGGGCGAAGGCCTTGGACATCATCTCGACCACGAAGGGCGCCAGCGCCGGAGCCGGCTCCAGCGCCTGGACGAACCCGCTCATGTACTGGGGGAAGGCCGGGATGACCAGCGGGTTGGCCAGCAGCTCGTCGCAGCGCGAGCGCAGCTCGGCCATCGGCAGCAGGCCGAGCTGGGACTGGGCGGCCCACAGCAGCGCCACCTTGGCGGGCGCCTCGGGATGCGACTGCCGTACGGCCAGTTCGAGCTGCGCGCGGTCACACCCCAGGGCGAGCGCGAGGCTCTCCATGCTGGACAGGAAGCCGAGCATGGCGGCCACCTGGCGGACGCCGGTGTCGTCGTCCACGAAGGCGGTCGGCAGCAGCGTGCAGTAGTGCGCGTATCCGGCGGTGACGAAGTCCTCGCACCACGCCGGCAGCACCGGCTCGGTGGCGCGGTAGTGGGTCAGCAGCCTGCGGATCCGGCGCAGCACCTCGGGGGCGTCGTCCACGGTGCGCTCGGCGGCCAGCAGCTCGACCGCCCGCGCGCCGAGCTCGTCGGTGAAGCGCCGGCTGCCCAGGTAGAGGATGGCGTCCTCGACGGCCGCGAGGGCGACGGCGGCGGTGGCCCGGGGCTCCCACACGCTACGGCGCAGGCGCTGCTCCAGCACCTGCTCGACGGTGACCCCCTCGTAGCCCAGCTCGATGATCGCCCGCTGGTGGTGGCCGATCGCCAGGTCCCAGCTCTCCTGGATCGACCGCTCGCCCAGCCTGCGCGAGCCCATGATGGGACGGACGGCGCCGTCTGGCAGCAGGTGGCGCAGTATCCACAGCAGGTGGGAGCAGGGCACCAGCTCCGGGGACGCGTCGAGGTTCAGCAGCGCCCGCTGCACCGCGCGCTTGTCCAGGTTGAGTCCCAGCGGGCTCAGCCGGTCGTACACGTCCTGGGCCAGCGGCGGCAGGGCGTGGTAGCCGACCTGGCCGATCCGGTCGCCGCCCAGGAGGATCTCGCACAGCCGGCGCACGTCGCGGCGGCCGGGCACCACGTCCTTCTCGATGCACGTGACCGCGGCGTCCTGGAAGTCGTAGGGCGTGGGACGGGCCCGGTTGCGCATGCCGGCGAGCAGGATGGACGTCTCGAACACGGCGATGGCGTCCGCCGTGCTGGCCAGGTAGCCGTTGCCGCGGGCCAGCCGGACGATGTCGACGCACCATCCCAGCAGCTCAGCCTCGTCGAGGCCGTCCAGCGCGGGCGGGTCCGACAGGAAACCGGACAGCCGGTCGGTGACCGGCCCCGGCGGGGTGGGCGCCGCCAGCGGTGCGCGCCCCGCCCGCTTGCGGGCGCCCTGCTGGCCCGCGAGCCGGTACGGCGTGACGCCCCAGCGCGCCACCGCCTTGGTCCAGGTCGCCGCGGCGATCGACACCGAGCCGGAGGCCAGCCCGAACTGGGCCTCGATGGCGGAGTGGCTGGAGGGGATGAGCCCGTACAGCCAGCGCGTGGCCGTGGGGGGGCTGATGTCGTAGGCCGGCGCCTCGGCCGCCAGCCCGAACTGCTCGACCCGGCTGGCCGCGTGGAAGGCGCCGCACACGTACAGGCACTGCGACGGGTCGGCGCCGGACGCCGCCAGGTGCTCGCGCATCCGGGTCCACATGTAGCGCTCGCGGTCCTCGTCACGGGCCAGCCGGTCGCCGTCGCCGGGGCCCAGCCGCCGGAACAGGCTGCCGATCAGCACCATGACCTGGCGGTAGGTCTCGTAGTCCGCGCCGGCCAGGGGCTGCTCCACATACTGGTCCCACCACTCGGACCAGTGCCGGACCTTGCCGTGGTGGAGCAGGTGCGCCTCCAGCTCGGCGAAGCGGGGCCGCAGGTCGCCGATCTCGATGCCGACGGCGTCGCCGTGCAGGGCCGCCTCCTCGCCGTGCCCGGCGGCGTCCTCGTCGGCCGCCGGGGGCTCGGCCGGCTCGCGGGGCAGCCACTGGAAGACGTGGTCGGCCGAACGGTCCACCAGCACCAGCTCGACGTCCGGCGTGTCGAGGGCGTAGGCGATGGCCTGGTACTCGGCCGACGCCTCGGTGATGGGCGCCACGACGCTGAGCGGCCCCCACGCCGGTGGGAAACCGTCGAGCTCGGAGGCGAACGCCTGCAGCGCCACGGGGAGGCGGCAGTTGCGCAGCTCGTCCAGGAGCGGCTGCAGGTCCTCGCACAGCTCCAGATAGACGACCTTGGGCTGCTTCTCGCGCAGGCGCCGTGCCATCGCCAGCGCCGAGGCCGGTGAGTGGTGGCACACCGGGAAGATCTCAAGCTCCTCGCGCAGCGCCCGGTCGACGTCGTCGACCATGCCCGACAGGATGCCGGGCACGGCGCCCGGGGCGTCGGCGAAGGCGGTGGCGGCATCGAGCAGCTGCTCGCGCAGGGCGCCGAAAGGGCTCATGACAGCGTGGAGATCGCCTGGCGGCCGCCTTCGAGGAATTCCTTCCACTCCCCGCCGTCCTTCTTGCTCCGGGGCTCGACGACACCGTGCCAGTACTTGTTCAGGATGGCCAGGTCCTCCGGGCTGCGGCGGGCCAGCGAGCCCACCAGCGAGCCGGCCAGGGTCTCCGCCCGCAGCGTGCGGTCACCGAAGAACTGGCTGTGCAGGATGGCGTCCTCCAGCACGCCGATCTGCTCGGCCGTGGACAGCGCCGACTCCAGCTTCTCGTCGTCGCTGGTGGCCGAGGCCGCCGCGGCGCGCAGGTCGGCGAAGCTCTGCAGCAGGATGTCCAGCAGCGTGGGCGGCAGCTCCAGCTCGATCCGGTGCCGGCGCAGCAGCTCCGTGGTGCGGAAGCGGACGATCTCCGCCTCGCTGCGCTTGTTCGTCACCACGGGGATGCGGACGAAGTTGAAGCGCCGCTTCAGGGCCGACGAGAGGTCGTTGACGCCGCGGTCCCTGCTGTTGGCCGTGGCGATGATCGAGAACCCGGGCTGGGCGAAGACGATGTTGTCGTCGTCGAGCTCGGGGATGGACACGTACTTCTCGGACAGGATGGAGATCAGGGCGTCCTGCACGTCGCTGGTCGAGCGGGTCAGCTCCTCGAAGCGGCCGATCACGCCCTGCTCCATCGCCGTCATGATCGGCGAGGGGATCATCGACTGGCGGGACTGCCCCTTGGCGATCACCATGGAGACGTTCCACGAATACTTGATGTGGTCCTCGGTGGTGCCGGCCGTACCCTGGACGACGAGGGTGGAGTTGCGGCAGATGGCGGCCGCGAGCAGCTCGGCGAGCCAGCTCTTGCCGGTGCCGGGGTCGCCGATCAGCAGCAGTCCCCGGTCCGAGGCCAGGGTGACGATGCTGCGCTCGACGAAGCTGCGGTCACCGAACCACTTCTGGGAGATCTCGCGGTCGAGCCCGTCGGAGCGCTCGGAGCCGAGCACGAACAGCCGCACCATCCGGGGGCTGAGCCGCCACGAGAACGGCTTGGGCCCGTCGTCGACGGACTCCAGCCAGTCGAGCTCCTCGGCGTACTTCACCTCGGCGGGGGCACGCAGCATCTCGTTGGTCATTCGCGGGGTCTCCTAGGCGAGGAAGTTCTTGAGCTCGAACACGAGTTTGCGGATGTGGCCCGAGATAACGGGGGTGCCCAGGTCCTTGAGTTTCTGGCGGAACCAGGGGTCCACACTCTGGTGTCCCGAGCTGTTCACCGAGCCGACCGGGATGAACTTCACCCCTGACCGGTGCACCGCCTCGAAGTCGGTGATCAGTGCTCGGTTGTCGTAGAAGTCGGAGATCCACACCATCACGGTGTTGCGCGGATCGGCGATCTTCGGCCGGGCGACGGCCATCGCGACGGTCCCGTCGGTGCCGCCGCCGAGCGTCGTCCGCAGCAGCACCTCGAACGGGTCGTGCACCCACGGGGTCAGGTCGAGCGCGCGGGTGTCGTAGGCGACCAGGTGCACGTCCACCTTGGGCAGCCCGGCGAAGATCGAGGCGAGGATCGTGCAGTTCACCATCGCGTCGACCATCGACCCCGACTGGTCGACGACCACGATCAGCCGCGCGGGCGTGGTGCGGCGGGCGGTGTGCCGGTAGTACAGCCGGTCCACGTACAGCCGCTGGTCCTCCGGGCTCCAGTTGGTCAGGTTCTTCCAGATCGTCCGTTCGAGGTCGAGGTTGCGGAAGACCCGCTTCGGCGGCACCGACCTGTCGACGACGCCGACGCTGGTCTTCTCGACCTGCGTACGCAGCACCTCGGCGACCTCGTCGACGAACCTGCGGATCAGCGCCTTGGCGTTGGCCAGCGCGACCCCCGACAGGTTGGCCTTGTCCCGCAGCAACTGCTCGATGAGCGACATGCTCGGCGTGAGCTTCCTGGCCAGGGCCGGGTCGGCGAGCACCTCGCGCAGGCGCATGCGCTTGACGAGGTCGCCCTCCAGACCGGCCAGGACACCGGCCAGCTCGCCCGCGCCGGGACGGGAGCGCAGCTCACCCGGCTCGGCCCCGAGCGCCTGCTCGAACCAGCCGGCGTCCTGCTGCCAGCGGGCCAGGTCGGTGGCGGTGACGTTGCCCGTCCCGGTCGAGAACACGTTGAGCAGGAGCTTCGACACCAGGGCCGCCCGGCGCACCTCGGCCGCGCCGTCCCGCTCCGGCCGGTCAGCGCCGTCATCCTCGGCCGCGCCGTCGCGCTCAGGCTGGTCACCGTCGCCCTCGGGCGCACCGTCGCGCTCAGGCTGGTCAGCGCCGGCGTCCTCGGGCGCACCGTCACCTTCCGTCGGCCGGTCGCCGCCGTCGCGCTGCGCCATCAGGCCCCGCAGCTCGGCGCCCAGGTCCGGGAAGCGCTGCACGAGGGTGTCGACCGACACCGACGGGTCGAGCAGCGCCGGCGGCAGCCCGAGGTCGTCGACGATGGCCACGCTGGCGGCCTCCAGCGAGGGCTGCTCGTCGGTGTCGAACACGCGCGCCAGAAGGCGCCAGTAGAGCACCTGGCGCCGGTTCTCGTCGGCGCTGATCCGGGGGTCGCTCATCGCCGCAGCAACCGCCCGGCCCGCTCGCGCAGCACGGCCACCACGTCGCCGGCCCTGGCCTCGGCCTTGGCGGCCTTGGGGTCGGTGGGGCCCAGCGCCCAGTCGCCGTTGTGCGCCGTGACCGGCTTGCGCTTGACCGTCGCCTGGACCGCCAGGGGCTGCAGCAGCCATCGGCCGCCGTCCCAGCGGATCAGGCCGATGCAGGCCGAGGAGGCGGTCACCAGCTCGGGGGTGAGCGGGCCGCAGGCCGGCAGGCGGTCGACGTCGACGGCGAGGGTGTTGCCGTCCAGGTCCAACGTGCCGTCGGCGGCCGCCTTGTAGCCCTCCACCAGCACGGGTTCGGCGATGCGCACCGGATGGCGGTCGAGGGGCGGCACCGCCGGGGCGAGCGCGCCGGTGAGCTGGACCCGGGCGGTGGCGAACGGGTCGGCGGGCCCGCCCGCGCGGGCCCGGTCCTCATGCCACACCAGGTCACCGCTGCCCAGCAGGGGCAGGTCCGTGACCTCCAGGCCGCGGTGCTCGGCCAGCGCGCCCAGCAGCACGGGGTAGGCGCCGAGCAGCCGCCACAGGGTCGGGCCGACGATCGTGTCCACCTTCGCGGCGGCGACGCTGGTGCGCACCAGCCGGGACGGCCCGCCGCCGGCGGGCTCCAGCACGCCGTGCACCTGCACCTGCACCGCGGTGCCGTGCTCGTGCACGTCGGCGCCGAGGATCAGCAGCCGGCCCGACACCGTCTCCGCGGGCGCGGAACCGCCGGGCAGACCGCCGGGCTGCGACAGCAGCAGGGCACGCGTCCACAGGTCGGCCCAGCGCCGTGCGGGCAGCCGCTCGGCCGCCCCGACCGGGCATGACGCCCGCAGCTCGGCCGCCAGGCCGTCGAGCAGCACCGCCGGCCGGCGCAGCTCCGGTACGGCCAGCAGGGCCTCAAGTGTCTGGTCCGAGGCGGAGACGAGGTCGTGGTCGACGCCCCGCCATCCGGTGATGGCCAGCTCGTGGAGCCAGGACCGGGCCCCGCTGAGCAGGTTGTCGGCCACGGGCGCCGCCGTGGACGGCGCTCCCTCCCACGGGGCCCTGGACCGTCCCAGCGCGGCGTCGAGACGGCCGAGCAGGGCGTCGTGCACCGCGCCGAGCAGGGCGGCGCGCCCGCCGGCCAGCACCGTCAGATGCTCGCCGGCGACCGAGCCGGCGGCGAGCTTTCCGGCCGCCTCGCCCGCGCGTCCGCCGAGCGGCGTGGCGGCCAGGGCCCCGGCCAGGGCGGCGAGCGCCGCGGCGCGGTCCTCGCCGAGCCGGGCGAATCCGTGCACGAGGGCGTCGTCGAAGCCCGTCACCAGGTCGAGGGCCTCCCCGACTCCCGCCGGGTCGCCGTCGAGCAGTTCGGCCAGCTGTACTCCGAGCATCATCGGGCCGCCCCCGTGGCCGGGAACCAGTGCAGTTCGGGGATGGGCTCGGTGGTGTCGGGCAGCTCCAGGTAGGCCAGGTGGCGCAGGAAGCGGCTGAACACGACGGCCGCCGGCGCGGGCTCGTGCCCGCCGTGCAGGCAGCTCATCAGGTCCGCGCCGTCGCCGACCTCGACGCGCAGGTAGCGGGCCACCCGGTCGAGGCCGTACTGCAGCACGGCCTCCGCGGCGAGCGCCTGCAGGTGCTTGCACGGCGAGCCGTACACCCCGCCGCACGGCCGGTTGTTGTTGGTGCTGCAGCTGAAACCGTGCGTCCCGGCGGCGATCGACGAGACGTACACCCGGGCGATGTCCGAACCGCTCGACACGACACCCTGCAGCCGTCCGTCCGCCAGTTCGACGAAGGGGACCTTCGCCAGTTTGCGGGGCTGGACGGGGGAGACCACCCGCGCCGCGCTGCACTGCTCCCACGCGGTTCTGTCCGCGCTCACGATCCTCGACCTCCAGCCCAACGGCTCGCGGACGCCAGGCTGTGCTGCGGCATCTACGCGAACGGCCGATCCATGATCCGGAAATGTACCCCATGGGCGCGTCGGCTGCGACCTGGCTCCGGAGCCCGCGCCGCCCCTCCGGGACCTGTCCGGCGGGCCCCGGACGCCCCGGAGCGGCCGCCCCCGCGGCACCGGCGCCCCTTCCTCCGCCGGGACTTGTCGGAGATCATGACGACGCGGACATCGGCGGGGTCAGGGATGGGACGGGACGTGGGTCGATGGGGCACGCTCGGCTGGCGCGATCCGGAATACCTCGCCGCCAGCCCCGGCCGCGAACGCGTGCACCGCTTCGTCGCGATGCTGCTGATCCTGCAGCGCCTCAGCTACCTGGTCCCGGCGGGCGCGAGCCTGTTCAGCGCCGACGGGCTCTACGAGGACCGGGCGCTCAACGCCCTGCTGCTGGCCGTCGCCCTGGCGTGGAACGTTCTCCAGTCCGTGTCCGTACGGCGGCGCGGCTGGTTCGCCCCCTGGGTGGTCGGCGCGGACGTGGCGGTGACCTGCGTGCTCATGATGGGGGTCACCGCCAACTGCGTGGGCGCCGCCACGACCGGCACGGCCAACTGGTCCTCCTCCGCCCTGCTGTCCACGGGGGCGGTGGTCGGCGCGTTCACCACGCGGCCCCGCCATGCCCTCGCGCTCCTGCCGCCGATCGCCGCCTACGCGGTGGCGCACGCCGGCGACCTCGGCCTGCGCTACCCGCTCCCGCTCGACCTCGCCGTGCGCGTCAACGGCTACGTGTGGTTCGCGGTGATCGTCTACTTCATCCGCCGCTACCTGGCCGCCCAGGCGCGCCGCCTGGACGACCTGACGGAGCTGCGCCTGGCCGCCGAGGCGGAGCAGGCCCGCTCGGCCGAACGGCTGGCCCACTACCGGCAGTTGCACGACACGGTGCTGACCACGTTGACCGCGATCGCCCGGGGCGGCCTGGACCACCGCGCCGAGCAGGTCCGCCGGCGCTGCGCCGCGGACGCCGAGTACGTCCGGGCCCTGATCGGGCAGGACTCGGCGGGCCCGCCGACCACGCTGGGCAACGGGCTGGCCCAGGCGGTGGCCAGGGCCGCCTGCCTGGGGCTGCGCGTCAGGCATGCCGCCGCGGCGCTGCCGGAGCGGCTGCCGCCCGAGGTCACCGCCGCCCTCACCGACGCCTGCGGCGAGGCGCTCAACAACGTCGCCGTGCACTCGGGCGCCGGGGAGGCCTGGCTCACCGCGGTCACCGTGGACGGCGCGGTGACCATCCGGGTGGTGGACCGGGGCCGGGGGTTCGCTCCCGAGGAGACGGAGTTCGGCTTCGGGCTGCGCTCATCGGTGATCGACCGCATGCGGGAGGCGGGTGGGAGCGCCGCGATCCTGGCGGCACCGGGGGAGGGCACCTGCGTGGAACTCGTCTGGCCCGCCGGCTAGGGCAGCAGGCCGTCCTCCCTGGCCCGGACGGCCAGCTCCAGCTTGGTGTAGGCGGGCCGGCCGGCCTTGCGGTATTTGTCCTTGACCCGCTCCAGGTAGTTCTTGGCCGTCCCGGGCTGCACCCCGGCGCTGCGCGCGGCGGCGGCCAGTGTCATCCCCGAGGCGTAGGCCAGCAGCACGGCCCGCTCCTGCGGTGACAGCGTGGGCCGGTCGGCGCAGCGGTCGGACAGCCAGCCCAGGGCGAGCTCGGGAGAGTAGGCGACGCCCTCCCCGACCACCTCCCCGACCCGCGCGATCAGGGCCGCCAGGTCGTGGTCCTTGGTCAGGTAGCCGCAGGCCCCGGCCCGCACGACCTTCCTGGCCATGTCGCCGGAGGGCACCACGCTGACCACCAGCACCCGGCGGCCGGCGCGTACCAGCTCGCGGACGTTGTCGAGGGGGTCGGAGCCGTCGGCGAGGAGCAGGTCCAGGATCACCACGTCGGCCTCGCCGGTCTCGGCCTCGGCCCCGAGCAGCGCGGCGACCGTGGCCCCCGCCGCCGCCAGCCGTACTCCGGGGACCCCCGCCAGCCAGGCGGCCAGTCCGTCGATCAGCATCTGGTCGTCGTCGACCACGGAAATGGTGATCACCAACCTCTTTCTCATAGACCCCATTTGCTGTCAAGTGAGCAGTTGTGGCGTCTATCGCCCCCCTCCTCCGCCTCAGATCATGGCCACACCGAGAAGGGAGTGGCCATGAGCGTGACCATCGAGAAGGCCGAGGAGATCATCGCCGCGTGGCGGGCGGGTGAGGAGCCCGGCGACGGCTGGGACAGCCCGGCGGGCCCGCTGCTGCCCAGCGGCGAGTACGCGGAGTCGGAGATCACCATGACCGGACCGCCGATCTCCGGCCGGTGCGGCACCGCGTGCACCGCCTCCCCCACCCGCTACTGCTGCTGAGCCGGAGGGCGGAGCGCATGGCCGGTGAATTCGACCCCCCGCTGGACGTCCTGACCGGACCGGCTCTGGCCGACCTGGCGGCCCGGCTGGGGTCGATCACCGGCCTCACCGCCGCCGACCGGCGGGCCCTGCTCGACGGCGCCGCCGCGGCGCTGGAGGAGACCGTCCGCCGCAAGGTCACCCGGGTGCTGGTGCTGGAGCTCAACGCGGCGAGGATCAGCGGCCGCCTGACGGCCGCCGACCCCGCCGCCCGCTGGGAACAGTGGCGCCGGAGCGTCGCCGGGCCCGCGTTCTGGCGGGAGCTCGCCGGCCACTATCCCACCATGACGGGCAGGCTGCGGACCGTGATCGGCAACCGGTGCGAGGCCGCCGCCCTCCTGGCCCACCGGTACGCCGCCGACAGGGCCGTGCTCCCCACCGGGGAGTTGACGAGTGTGGAGTTCGGCGCCGGCGACAGCCACCGTGGCGGGCACGCCGTCGCCGTCCTGCACGGCGTGGACGGCCGCGTGGTCTACAAACCACGCCCGCTCCAGGTGGACGCGGAGCTCGCCCGCCTCATCCCGCGCGTGCTGCCCGGCGAGCCGCTCATCCGCGTGCCCGAGGTGATCGTCCGTGACGGGTACGGCTGGGCCGAGCACATCCGGCACCGCCACTGCGACGGCGACGCCGAGCTGCGCGCCTTCTACCGGGGGATCGGCCACTGGCTGGCGCTCATGCGCCTGCTGGGCGGCAGCGACCTGCACGCCGAGAACCTGATCGCGGCCGGACCCCACCCCGTCGTCGTCGACTGCGAGACACTCTTCACCCCGCACGCCTCCGCCGCCCCCTCCGGCTACGGCCTGGCCGTCGACCGGGCGGTGAGCCTGGTCGAGGGCTCGGTGCTGCGCACCGGGCTGCTGCCCGGCCGGGGTGTCGCGCTGGGCTGGCGCGGGGTCGACCTCTCCGCCGTCGGCGCCCTGCCCGGACAGCAGCCGTACATGGAGCTGCCCGTCGTGCTCGGCGCGGGCACCGACACCGCCAGGCTGGGCGTGGAGCGCGTGCCCGTCCCGCAGACGGCCAACCACCCCAGCCCCGGACCGGTGCTCGGCCGCTACTGGGACCTGATCCTCGCCGGGTTCGACGAGCTGACCGAGCGCCTGCACGCGATGGACGGCCGGGGCGAGCTGGCCGGGGCGCTCGACGCCTTCGCCGACTGCCCGATCCGGGTGGTGCTGCGCTCCACCGAGTCCTATGCCGAGCTGGGCAGGATGCTCTGGCACCCGGCCGCGCTGCACGACGAGGCGGCGGCGCGCGACAAGGCCGCGCGGCTGCTGGCCGAGCAGGCCGGGAACGTGCCGGGCGCGCCCGCCGACCCCGCCGTCATCGCGGCGGAGGTGGACGAGCTCTGCGAGGGCGACGTCCCCTTCTTCGCCACCACCCCGCGCAGGGGGCGCATGGACGGCCCCCGCGGCACCGCCCACGGCCCCGGGCAGGACCTCATCGCCGACGCGGTGCGCCGCTGGCGCGGCCGCGACCAGGCGCTGGACCGCCAGGTGATCCAGGCCGCCCTGGTCAGCGCCTATCTCAACGAGGGCTGGCTGCCCGACGAGAAGCCGCTGGCCCCCGCCCTGGTCCGCACCGACGACCTGGACGGCAGGCGCCGCACGGTGGCCGCGGGCATCATGCGCGGCGTGCTGGACAGCGCGGTGCGCGCCGAGGACGGCACCGTCACCTGGATCAGCCCCGTCCTCAACCCCACCGGCTGGACCGTGCAGCCGCTCTCGTCCGACCTGTACGGCGGGGCGCACGGGGTGGCCGTGCTCCTGGCCGCCTACCTCCAGGAGGCCGGGCAGGGCCGGGCCGACCCGGTGGACGGGGTGGCGGAGCTGCTCGCGGGCACGCTGCGCACGATCAGGCAGATCGAGGACAGGGACGCCGAGCACCGGCGGGAGGGCGTGCGCCTGCGCCCCCAGCCCCCCGGCGGCTACATCGGCGTCGGCTCCCAGATCTGGGGCTGGCTGCTGCTGCGCCGGCTCGGCGCCGTCGGACGGGAGGAGGCGCTCAGCCGGGCGTCCGCGCTGGCCGCGACGGTGCCCGGGTCGGTCGCGGCGGACGATGTGTACGACCTGGTGACAGGTATGGCGGGAGCGGTGGTGCCGCTGCTGGGACTCGCCTCCCAGACGGGCGACGGGCAATGGGCCGGACAGGCGGCCGCGATCGGGGTACGGCTGGCCGAGCTCGCCCAGAGCCGGGAGCCGGGGGTCTGCTGGCCGAGCGCCCGCTTCCCGCAGGGGCTCGGCGGCCTCGCCCACGGCGCCACCGGCATCGGCTGGGCCCTGTCCCGCCTGGCCGCCTCCCCCACCGGGGCGCCTGCCTCCGGCACGACCGCCCCGGACACCGTGACCCCACCCTCCGGCGCCGGAACCGCCTCCCCCACCGGGACATCTGCCTCCGACGCCGGAACCGCCTCCCCCACCGGGGCGCCTGCCTTCGGCACGACCGCCCTGGCCGCGTTCGCCTACGAGGACTCGCTCTACGATCCCGGGCTCGGCGGGTGGCGTGACCTGCGCGAGGACGGGATCACCGCCGCCGCCTGGTGCCACGGCGCCGGTGGCGTCGGCGTGGTGGCCGCCGACCGGCTGGCACGTGAGGGCGGCGAGCGGTGGCGCGAGACGCTGCGCCGCGCCGCCGCGGCCTGCTGGGGCGAGGGCCTGGGCTGGAACCACACGCTCTGCCACGGCGACCTCGGCGCCTGGGAGGTGATCGACCTGGCGCTGGCCGCCGGCGTCGGTCCCCGGGGCGTGGACAGGGAGAGGCTGGACGCCTCCATCCTCGGCGGCATCGAGGAGCACGGCCCGGTCAGCGGCCTGGCCAGAGACGTCTTCGCCCCCGGCCTGCTGCCCGGGCTGGGCGGCGTGGCCTACCAGCTGCTGCGCATGCGCGCCGGCGGTGCCCTGCCCTCCGTCCTGCTGCCCGACCCGGAGGGATGAGGCGTCCGGACAGCCGACGGGGCCGGCCCGGCCCCAGGCAGCCCGGCCGTCCGGGCCGTCCGGGCCGGCCGGCGCCGAGCCCGGGGACCGGGAGGCCGGGAGGCCGGGAGGCCGGAAGGCCGGAAGGCCGGAAGGCTGTCTCAGCCCGCGAAAGTGCCCTCCCGGCGGATCGTCTGCCAGCGCAGGCGCACCCCGAGCACGGCGGTCGCCACCGACTGGATCACCACCAGGTACATCAGCTGCCGGTAGACGAACTGCTGCAGCGGCAGCACCCACAGTGCCGAGGCCCGCTCGCGGTCCAGGCGCAGCGCGTACCAGCCGCTGAACGCCTGGACGAGCACGAATCCCGCCCAGACGGCCACCACCGGCAGCGGATCTCCCATCAGCACGCTGTAGACGGCCATGACGTCCACGACCGGGGCGAGCAGCGGCAGCACCACCTGGAACAGCGTCAGGTAGCCCAGGCAGCGCCGGCCGAACGGGCCCGGCTCCGTGATCGCGCGGCGGTGCTTCCACATCGCCTGCAGCGTGCCGTAGCACCAGCGGTAACGCTGGCGCCACAGCTGCCCGAGCGAGGTCGGCGCCTCGGTCCACGCCAGCGCGTTCTCCTCGTAGACCACCCGCCAGCCGCCCCGGCACATCGCCATGGTCAGGTCGGTGTCCTCGGCCAGGGTGTCGACGCTGACTCCCCCGATCTCCCGCAGCGCCGAGCGCCGGAAGGCCCCGATCGCCCCCGGCACGGTGGGCATGCACCCCAGCAGGTCGAAGGCGCGACGGTCGAGGTTGAAGCCGATGACGTACTCGATGTGCTGCCAGCGGCCGATCATGCCGCGTCGGTTGCCGACCTTGGTGTTGCCGCTGACCGCGCCCACGGCCGGGTCGGCGAGCGGCCGGACCAGGTGCTCGATGGTGTCGGGCTCGAAGACGGTGTCGCCGTCCACCATGACCAGGATGTCGTGCGAGGCGTGCGCGATACCGGTGTTGAGCGCCGCGGGCTTGCCGCCGTTCTCCTGGCGGATCACCCGTACTCCGGGCAGGCCGAGGGAGGCGGCGATGGCGGCGGTGCCGTCGGAGGAGCCGTCGTCCACGACGATCACCTCCAGCGCGCCGGGATAGCCGGTGTTCACCAGTGAGCGTACGGTGGCCTCGATCCCGGCCTCCTCGTTGTAGGCCGGGACGATCACGCTGACGGCGGGCGGCGCGGGCCATGCCGGGGCACGCCCGGCCCGCCTCTTGCCGCCCCGTGCGCGCCGGGCGTGCACCCATGCCAGGACCAGGAAGAACAGCAGCCGCAGCAGGGTGAGGCCCCCGGCGACGGCCAGGACCCACGACATCACCGTGACGAAGCCGCTCGCCCCGCGCTGGGCGAGACCCAGCCCGGTGCCGGCGACGCGCTCCAGGTCTCCGGCCGGGGCGTGGGCGGAGGGCATGCCGAGCGCGGAGGTGAGCGTCGTCGCCCGATACTTCTGCTCGGCGAGCCTGGTGAGCAGGCGGTCCACCGCGGCGACCGTCTGACCGCGGTCGCCTCCCGAGTCGTGCATCATGATCACCGCACCTCTGCCCCGGCGGGGGAGGGCGGCGCGGACGATCTGGTCGACGCCGGGCCTGGCCCAGTCCTTGGTGTCCAGGTCGGTGAGCGCGACGATGTACCCCTCCCCTCCCATGACACGCAGCGCGCGCAGCTGGGGGCCGGTGACGGCCGCCGGAGAGGAGGAGTACGGCGGGCGCACCAGGCGGGTGTGCACGCCCGCCGCGCCGGCCAGCGCCTTCTGGGTCAGCGACAGCTCCAGCCGTAACCGCCAGTCCGGCACGGCGGCGAGGTCGGCGTGGGCGTAGGTGTGGTTGCCGATCTCGTGTCCCTCGGCGACGATCCGCCGGACCAGCTCGGGGTTCTCGGCGATCCGGGCGCCGACGGCGAAGAACGTCGCCTTGGCGGAGTGCTTGGCGAGCACGTCGAGCAGCTGCGGGGTCCAGCGCGGGTCGGGGCCGTCGTCGAAGGTGAGCGCCACCGTGCGGGCCGGGAGGCGGGCGCTGTCCGGCCTGGCACGTGAGATTGAGCACCGGGCCGCCGCGCCGTACGTCGTCGAGCTCGGTGGAGGGCCGGTCGGCCGGGGGCGGGGCGGCGTGCGTCTCGCCCACCGTGTTGGTCGCGTACCCGTTGAGCACCAGCGCTCCCGCCATCAGCACGATGCCGACCGCGACCAGGAACCAGTGCCCTCGCGGGTCGGCCTGCCGCCGGCGCCGTCCCCGGGCCGCGGGGCGCCCTTCTCCGTCCTGGGGCTGCCCGGGCGGGGGCGGCGTCAGGTCGACGAGGGTGACGGTGGCGGAGTCGGCGGCCCCCGCCGTCTCGGCCGGATCCCGCGGCGGCCATACCTGTGTCGCCGGTGGTGGCTGCGGGCTCATCCCTTCGGCCCTGAGGACTTGTCCGGGTTGCGGCCGGGCGGGGTCTTGGTGTGGCCCGGCGGCTCGGTCCGTCCGGCGGTCGGCTCCGGCGACTGCTCGGGCGCCGTCGGTTCCTGCGGTGGGGCGGCCGTGGAGGGGTCCTCGGCGGGTGGTGAGGCCGGCCGCTCCGAGGGCGCCGGCAGGGGCGTCACCCGCGCCGGGGAGGAGACCGTGGGCCGGGCCGTGCGGCGGGCCGGCGGCGTCGGGCGCTGCCGGGCGAAAACCGTGGTGGCCTCCGCACTCGGCGTGGGCCGCGCCGACCGCGTGGGCCCGCCCTCGGGTCCGGCCGTGGTGGCGACGGGCGCCGGCCGCGTGGGACGGTCCCCGGGCCAGCCGACCAGCGGCAGCGACGTGCCGGTGAACAGTCCGCCGACCACGGCCGCCACCGACACGGAAATCAGGGCACCGACGCCGATGCCGACGGCCTTCAGGAGTCGCCGGCGTCTGCCGGTCTGGTCGACGAACACGGCCGTGCCAGTGGGATGCTGCCTGTCACTCACGGACGCAGATGGTAGTGACACATGGTTACGTATGGGGAATTTCATCACGTTTGTGACCAGGCGGACGACGGACGGCCGCCTCCAGCCGGACGGTGACAGCCGCCGGCCACGGCCATGGAGACGGCCGGAGAATCCGTGGACCGCGGGGAATTCCGGGACGGGGGAATAGCCCGCCGGGGGAATCTCGATGCCTAGAGAATTCCGGGATTTTCGTGAATTTCCGGGACTCCCATGGAACGGGGTGTGACGTCAACCTTTCCAGGCGCCCGTACGCACCTCACGGGCCGCGCCTTCCCGACCCATGCGACCGGCACGCGCGGATCCCCGCCGGCCGACGCCGGTCACGCAAGGCCATGGATAGGCTGCACATTGTTCCCACGCTCCACCGGCACGGTTTCCACGCCGCACCGGCACATCCCCTCCTCCCTACCCAGAAGTAGCATGTGTTCCGCATAACGCTATAGCATTCCATTATCCGGAATATTTGAGGAGGATCCATGGGCGAGGCCCAGTCTCCGGTGGGAAGCGTCGATCGCGCCCTGCTGATCCTGCAGGAGATCGGCAGGCACAGCAGAGGGATGACCCTCGACGAGCTGGCCACCCGGCTCGGGCTGCCCAAGAGCTCGCTCCACCGCCTGCTCGGCGCGCTGAAGCACCGGGGGTTCGCCGCGCAGCCCGAGCCCAGCGGGCCCTACTTCCTCGGCTCCGAGATGCTCGCCACGGCCTTCCGCTTCCACGAGACCATGGACCTGCGCGCCATCGTCCGCCCCCTCCTGCTCCGGCTGAGCGAGGAGTTCGCCGAGACCGTGCACATGGCCACGCTCGACGGGGGCGAGGTCGTCTACCTGGACAAGGTCGAGGCGGTCCGTTCGATCACGATGACCTCGGTGGTGGGCGGGCGCAACGCCGCGCACTGCACCGGCGTGGGCAAGGCGTTGCTGGCCTGGACCTACCCGACCGACGAGGCAGTCAAGGCGTGGGCGGAGCGATACGGCCCGCTCGCCGCGCCGAGCCGCAACACCATCACGAGCCCGGCGAAGCTGGCCGCGCACCTGGCCCAGATCCGGGAGCGGGGCTACGCCCTGGACCTGGAGGAGAACGAGCCCGGCGTGCGCTGTGTCGCCGCACCCGTCTTCATGGGCAAGCCCACCCCCGTCGCCGCGGTGAGCGTGACGGCCCTCAAGGACCGCATGCCTCCGGCCAGGATGGAGGAGGTCGGCGCGGCCCTGCGGCAGGCGGTCGCCGAGCAGCTCTGACCCTTGACACCGCACTCCCCGTGGTGGTCTCCTCTAGCCTGTTCGGAATCATATTCTGCATCACGGAATTAAAGGAGTGCGGATGAGACTCAGCAGCTGGCGCGTCCCCACCGTGAGCCCGCGATGACCAGGGTCTCGGAGCCGGAGATCGTCCCGGTGCCCCGGGCGCGGCTGGGCGAGGGGCCACGGTGGGACGGACGCACCGGGACACTCCTGTGGGTCGACATCCCGGCGGGCCGGGTGCACCGTCTCGACCCCTCCGACGGCTCGCACGGCGTGATCGACGTGGGACAGCCGGTCGGGGTGGTGGCCCCCAGGGCCGCCGGCGGGCTGGCGCTCGCCGTCCGGGACGGCTTCGCCGTACTCCCCGAGCCCCGGTGGGCGGCGCCCACGACCGGGGACGCCGCCGCGCACGGCGGCCTGGAGCTGATCGCGCCGGTGACGGCCGCCGAGCGGCCGGGCAACCGGATGAACGACGGCGCCTGCGACCGCGCGGGCAGGTTCTTCGCCGGCACCAAGGCGGAGGACGACACCCCCGGAGCTGGCGCGGTCTACCGGCTCGACCCCGACCACCGCTGCGAACGGGTGCTGGAGGGGGTCACGGTCTCCAACGGGATCGCCTGGAGCCCGGACGAGCGGCTGCTCTACTACGTGGACACGCCCACCGGACGGGTGGACGTCTTCGACTACGACCCGGGCGACGGGCGGCTCGGCAACCGCCGGACGTTCGCCGAGATCTCGCGGGGGATGCCCGACGGGATCACCGTGGACGCCCGCGGCCACGTGTGGGTCGCGCTGTGGGGCGGCGGCGCCGTCCTGCGCCTGCGCCCCGACGGGCGGCTGGACCTGACCGTCGAGATCCCCGCCACCAACGTGACGAGCTGCGCGTTCGGCGGCCCCGACCTCGACGTGCTGTATGTGACCACCGCCTCCGACGGCACGGCGGGCGGCGAGCTGCTGCGCTGCCGCACCTCCGTCGAGGGGATGCCGACCAACCCCTACCGGGAGCACGCGTGACGGTCCCGGAGGCCGACCGGACGCCCCGCTGAGGCCCCGGGCCCGAGGACGTGCCCGCGGGGTCCGCGGCGGGCACGTCCTCGGGCCCGCACCCCGGCTCAGCCCTTGACCGCGCCGGTCAGCGCCTGGACGAACCGGCGCTGGCCGAAGAGGAACACGCCGAGCACGGGGAGCGTCGTGAGCACCGTGCCCGCCATGACCGCCGGCCAGTCGGCGCGGTGCTGGCCCTGGAAGGTCGTCAGCCCCACCTGGACCGTGTAGTTCGCCTCCGAGCTGACCGCCACCAGCGGCCAGAACAGATCGTTCCAGGCGGTGATGAACGTGATGACGCCCAGGGCCGCGAGGGCCGGCCCGGCGGTCGGCAGGACCACCCGGAAGAACACGGCGGACCGAGAGCACCCGTCGATCCGCGCGGCCTCCTCCAGCTCCTTCGGGAACGACTGGAAGAAGGAGGTCATCAGGTAGATGCCCACCGCCGAGCTGAGCTGCGGCACGATGAGCGCGCCCAGCGTGTCGGTCAGGCCGACCCTGTTGAAGATCAGGAAGGTCGGGATCACCGTGAGCTGGAACGGGATCAGCGCGGTGGCGATCACCAGGATCAGGGTGACCCTGGAGCCGACGAACCTGATCCTGGCGAAGGCGTAGCCCGCCATGCTGCACAGCACCAGCTGGGCCAGCACGATCGCGCCCGACACGATCACGCTGTTGAGGAACCAGCGCGGGAAGTCGGAGCCTTCGAGCACCGTGCGGTAGCCGCCCAGGTCGACGCCCTCCGGCCAGAGCGCCGGCGGGAATCGGTTGAGCTCACCCTGGGTCATCACCGAGCTGAGGATCATCCAGACGAACGGCAGCACGGTCACCGCCGACATCGGCGCGAGCACCAGATGCCACCCGCTGGGCAGACGGCGTCTCATCGCATGACCCCCCTCCGCCGCGCGACCAGCAGGCCCGCGACGATCAGCAGCAGGGTCCCGGCGAACAGGGTGTACGCCACGGCCGCGCCGTACCCGGCGGTGAAGAAGCTGAAGGCGAGCTGCCAGACGTAGTAGACGATCGTCACCGTCGAGTTGGCCGGGCCGCCCTTGGTGGTGGTCATCACCAGGTCGAAGAACTGCAGCGCGTCGATCAGCCCCCAGACCGCGAGGAAGATCGTCATGGGCCGCACCGACGGCACGATGATGCGCCGGAACGTGGCCCACCTGCCGGCCCCGTCGATGGCGGCGGCCTCCAGCACCTCCTTGTTGATCTCCTGGATCGCGGCCAGGTAGATCACCACCGAGAACCCGAAGCGGGTCCAGAAGAAGATGAGGGTGAGCACGGACATCGCCTGCGAAGGGCTGCTCAGCAGGCCCTGCACCGGCAGACCGAGCTTGACGAGCAGCCCGTTCATCAGCCCGAAGTCACGGTCGAAGATGTAGCCCATGAGCAGCCCCGCCGAGGTGGCCGAGGCGATGTAGGGCACCAGGAAGCAGGCCCGGTAGAAGCCGATGCCCCGCACCTTCCTGTTCAGCAGCACCGCCACCAGCAGGCCCGCCGCCAGCGAGGCCGGGATGTAGAGCGCCACCAGCAGCCCGGTGTTCCTGAGCGCCTGGTGGAAGACCGGGTCCTGGACCAGCGCCCGGTAGTTGTCGAGCCCGACGTCGCGCCCGGGGGACATCAGGTCGGAGTCGGTGAAGGAGAGCGCGAGCGCCCACACCATGGGGATGATCGAGAAGCCGAGGATGACCAGCGTCGCCGGGCCCGCGAAGGACCATCCCGCGACGTTGTCGGCCGGCTTCCCGCGGTCCCGCGGTCCTCCGCGGGACGCGGCGGCGCGGCCCAGGGCCGGCGCGGTGGCGTTCACGATCCCGGTACGGCGAGCGCCGCGTCGGTCTTGGCGGCGGCCTGGTCCAGCGCCGTCCTGGCGTCGGACCTGCCGAGGAGGGTCTGCGCGATCGCGTCGGCCATGAAGGAGGACACCCGCGGATACTTCGTCGTCGGCGGCCTGACCCGCTTGGCGTTGGCGAGGTTGGCCGAGACCACGTCGATGCCCGGGTATCTCTTCAGGTAGTCCTGGTAGCCGGGCAGCTTGGTGATCGACTCGCGGATCGGCAGCGACCCCGTGTCGGTCATCCACACCAACTGCTGCTCGGCCGCGGTCAGCCAGCCCAGGAACGTGGCGGCGGCCTTGACCCGCCGCTCGTCGTGCTCGAAGACGACCCAGTTGTCGGGCCCCGAGACCGTCTCGTGGTTGCCGTCCGTGCCGGGCAGCCGCGCGACGCCGTAGTCGAGTTTCGCCGCCTGCAGGTCCGGGAGCACCCACGGGCCGGACAGGAAGAGGGCCAGCCGCCCGGACTCGAACAGCTTCTGCCCCTTCTCGGCCGGGCTGGAGTCGAGGTAGACCGACTTGTCGTCGACCGCCATGGCCCGCAGCAGGTCGAGGGAGCGCTGCCCGGCGGGGGAGTTGAAGGCGGCCTTCTTGTGGTCGGGGGAGAGGATGTCACCACCCGCCTGCCAGATCATCGGCCACAACCCCCAGACGGCCTCCTCACTGCCGCTGATCGCCCAGGTGGTGCCGTAGACGCCGCCGCTCGCGTCGGTCGTCCTCTTCGCCATCGCCCGGAAGTCGGCCCAGGTCCAGTCGGGCCCCGGCGGCTCCAGACCGGCCTTGGCCAGCAGTTTCCTGTTGTAGAGGACCACCATGTTGTCGACCACCGCGGGGAAGCCGATGACCTTCCCCTGGACGGTGACCGCCTCGCGCTCGTTGGCCCAGAAGTCCGGCCAGCCGACGGCCGGGTCCTTCACGTGCTCCGAGAGGTCGGCCACCTTCGGGTTGCGGGCGATGTTGGGCGCCCAGGAGCCGTAGAGATAGGCGATGTCGGGGTAGGCGTCGGAGGTGAGCGCTGCGGTGATCTTGGGAAGCATGCCGTCGGCGGTCGCCCCGCCCGACTCGGCCCGGACCTTGACGTCCCGATGGGTCTGGTTGAACCGGTCGATCAGCTTCTCCACGGACTTGGCGGACCTGTCCTCCTGGCCGTGCCAGATGGTGATCTCCACCGGCCCGGAGGCTCGCTCCTCCGCCGCCGCGCAGCCGGTCGCGGCCAGCGCCACGGCGGCGGCCACGGCCAGGGCGCGCCTCACCGGACCTCCCCGATGAGGCGGGGGCCGGTCGCGACGGGGCGGGCGGCCTCCGGACCCTCCGGTCCGTGGGGTGCCGGGATGTGGGGTGCCGGGATGTGGGGTGCCGGGATGTGGGGTGCCGGGATGTGGGGTGCCGGGATGTGGGGTGCCGGGATGTGGGGTGCCGGGATGTCAGGGAGGACGTTCTCGGGGGTTTCGACGCTGCCCGCGCCGACGGACACGATACGTGCCATGGGACTTTCCTTCCGCAGAGCACGGCGGCCGCAGCCGCTGCGTGCGGTGATAATAGCGACTGTCCGCCATGCAGACTAGCTTTCCGTTATACGGAATACGCTGAAAAACGTGGCCACTTATGGAACGGGACAGGGCGTGCCAGCAGGCCGTCCACCGGCGCCCTCCTCCCCGCAGACGTCCGCCGGGACCGCCAGGGAGTTGACAAGCTCACCTCCACCCCGATTTCCTTGATCGCGAAATTTAATTCCGCTATACGGAAAGCAGAAAACTTTGTTGGTCAATTTCCGGGCGCTCCGCCCGGCCCCGCTCCGCCTCGCCGGGCGGCTGGCCGTAGCGGCGGCCGTACTCCTGGCCCCGGTCACGGCCCTCGGCGCCACCGCCTCGGCCGCCGCCGCCTCGGCCGCACCGGCCGGCGCCGCCGCGAGCGCGGCCATCTGGCGCCCTCCGGTGCAGAGCCGCTGGCAGTACCAGCTCGAAGGCAGCACGGCCCACGCGGCGACCGGCGGGATCGACGTCGACGTCTGCGTGACCCCGCAGACGGGCGGCGCCTGCGTCCGGCCGAGCGTGTTCGACATCGACCTCTACGTGGACGCCGCCGTCGCCGGCAACAACACGACCGTCAACACGGCGGCCGTCAAGGCGATCCACGCGCGGGGCGCCAAGGCGATCTGCTACGTCGACTCCGGGTCGATCGAGGAGTTCCGCCCCGACTACCGGCAGTTCGTCGACTGGCACAAGAGCCACGGCAACTCCCTGCTGGGCAAGCCCTTCAGCGCGGAGTTCCCCAACGAACGCTGGGCCAACATCAACAACGACAAGGGGCAGCGTGACTTCCTCCTGCGGATGATGGAGGCCAGGGTCGCCAAGTGCGCCGCGGCCGGATTCGACGGCGTGGAGTTCGACGTCGTGCACGCGCACGAGGAGGGGGCCTCCGTCACCGGCTGGAAGATCAGCGCGGCGACCCAGCTCGTCTACAACCGGGCGCTGGCCGACATGGCGCACCGGCACGGCCTGTCGGCGGCGCTCAAGAACGACCTGAGCCAGGTCTCCGATCTGGTGTCGAGCTTCGACTACACGGTCAACGAGGAGTGCTTCCAGTGGGGCGAGTGCGCCGAGCTCAAGCCCTTCGTCCAGGCCGGCAAGCCGGTCTTCCAGGTGGAGTACAAGACCTCGCCGTCGAGCTTCTGCGCCAAGGCGAACGCCGCCGCGCTCAACTTCAACGCCATCAAGAAAGCCTCCGACTACTCCCTGAAGAACCAGCCGTACAAGCCCTGCCGCTGACCCGGCCGGACGCCCGCTCCCGGAGTGCCGGGAGCGGGCGCGCCGGGTCCGGCCCGCCCTCGGCGCCGTGCCGCCGCCGGAGCACCGGCACGGCCCGTGTCAGCTCCTGGACGTTCATGCCAGCCTCGGTACGAGCCTGAGCGCATTGCCGGTGTAGACCTGCTCCAGCACGTCGTCGGGGAGGTCGAGCCCGCTGATGGTCCAGCGGCCCATCAGCGGTGGGTCGTCCAGGGAGTGGGCGAACGCCTCGTCGGCGGTCTCCATGAAGCGGAAGTGGATCCGGTAGACCTCCGGGTCCGGCGGGATCTCGTCGGTGCCGAACAGCACGCGGCCGGGGTGGCGGAGAATCAGCTCGCGGGTGGCGCGCGGCGCCCTGCCGAGCTCGGCGATGCGGGCGGCGATGTCGATGTGGAAGTTGGGGTGGTCGTCGAGCATCCGGCCGACCCAGCCGAGGTTCTCCGGCCAGCATCCGGCGTGCACGCCGATCACGGTGGTGGCCGGGTGGGCGGCGACCATCGCCTCCATGGCCTCCATCAGCCGCTCGAACGGCGGGAACCGCGGACCGGAGAAGGCCCAGTCGGGGCGGGCGGCCAGCAGTTCGAGGCGCTCGTTGCGCTCGTCGATCGGCTCGAAGAAGGCGACGGGGTCGGCGGTGTGCAGGGCGATCGGGACGCCCAGCTCGCCGGCCGCCGCCCAGAGCGGGGCCAGCCGCGCGTCGTCGAGCATGACCAGCTCGCCGCGGTGGTCGCGCACGTGCAGGCCGACGTCCTTCCAGACCTTCAGCCCGGCGGCGCCCTCGGCGACCGAGGCGCGCAGCTGCGCGGCCAGCCGCTCGCCGAACCCCGGCTCGGCGGCCTGTGACCAGTCGACGTGGCAGAACGTGGCGAACTTCCCGGGGTGGGCGGCGTCGTAGCGCTCGATGTTCTCGGCCAGCTCCCGGCCCCAGCGGCCGTCGAGGTTGACCATGCCGCGCAGGTTGAGCGCGTCCATCGTCCCCAGCAGCGCCGGCACGTCCTTGACCATCCAGTCGCCGTCCTCGGTGAGCCAGCGGCCGAGGTGGATGTGGGCGTCCACGGCGGGCAGGCGGGCGCGGTCGACATGGTGGACGGGGACCCGGAGCTGGGAGACGGGGCGGTAGCGGGAGAGCGGTAGGTCCGGGGTGCACACGGTCAGTCCCTGACGCCTTCGGGCAGCAGGTCCCCGTGAGCGGCGATCAGCTCGTCGACCAGCTCGCGGATCCGGTGGACCGGCAGGGTGGCCGCGGTGTTCGGGTCGAGCAGGGCGGCCTGGTAGACGTGGTCGCGGCGGCCTTCCAGGGCGGCCTTCACGGTCAGCTCGCTCACATTGAGCGTGCTCCTGTTGAGCGCGGCGAGCTGGGCGGGCAGCTCGCCGATCCTGGTCGGCTGCACCCCCGCCCGGTCCACGTGGCAGGGCACCTCGACGCAGGCGTCGGCGGGGAGGTTGGCGATGAGCCCCCCGTTCCGGACGTTGCCGTGGATGAGGCGGGGGGTGCCGGTCTCCATGGAGTGGATGGCCAGCGAGGCCAGCTCGTCGCCGCGTTCGATGGTCACGCCCTCGCCGGCGTCGAGGGAGCGCTTCTGCGACTCGTACTCGGCGAAGCCGTCGGCCAGCCAGTCCAGGTAGACGCCGACCGGGATGCGGTAGTGCTCGATCTGGTCGGCGTGCGGGAGGAACCAGGGCAGGTATTCGGAGCCGTGCTCGCTCGACTCCGTCGGGAAGTAGCCGAAGTTCCGGTACACCTCCACGCGGACCCTGCGCCGCAGCTCGGGGTCGGCCTCGATGAGCTCGTCCAGCCGGCCGTACAGGTTCTCCCCGTTCCGCTCGAAGCGGAGCACGAACGCCTGGTGGTTGACGCCCGCGGTGGTGAAGGAGATCTCCTCCTCCGGCACGCCGACCATCCTGGCCAGGGTGGACTGGGTGTCGCGCGCGGCGTGGCAGACGCCCACGACGTTGCGGAACGGCGTGCCCGCGTAGACCGCCCACGGGATCATCGACATCGGGTTGGTGTAGTTGAACAGCACCGCGCCGGGGGCGAGCTCGGCGAGGTCGTGCCCGATGGCGACCATCACGGGGATGGTGCGCAGCGCCCGGAAGATCCCGCCGATGCCCAGGGTGTCGGCGATCGTCTGGCGCACGCCGTACCGGGCGGGGATCTCGAAGTCACGCTGTACGGCGGCCAGCCCGCCGACGGCGATCTCGTTGATGACGTGGTCGGCGCCGTCGAGCGCGGCCCTGCGGTCGGCGTGCGCCTCGATCTTGGCTCCGACGCCCAGCTCGGCGACCATCCAGGTGGCCATCGCCTCGGCCGTGGCCAGCCGCGCGGGATCGATGTCGTGCAGCACGATCGTCGACTCGGTCAGCTCGGGGAAGGTCAGGATGTCGGAGAGCAGGTTCTTGGCGAAGGTGATGCTACCGGCGCCCACCAGGACGATCCGGGCCATGGGATACCTCGATTCAGGGGGTGAGCAGTGCCTTGACGGGGGTGGCGCGGCCGTTCATCAGCGCGGTGAAGATCTCGGCGCCCTCGGCGAGCGGGAAGGTGTCGACCCAGCTCAGGTCCCAGCCGCCGACCAGGTCCACCGCGGCGGCGAAGTCGGCGTCGCGGTAGGCGAAGGAGCCGAGCACCCGCTTCTCGCCGCGCACGAGATCGGCGGCGTCAAATCCGGCGGTGCTGTCGGCCAGGCCCAGCCAGACCGCGACCCCGCCCGGCCGCAGGCGGGCCAGCGACTGCTCGTGGGTGGCGGCCGCGCCGACCGCGTCGAAGATCACGTCGTACTCGCCGGTCAGCGTGGACACGGCCGCGTCGGCGCCCAGCCGGCCCGCGATCTCGCGGCGGATGTCGGACCGGTCGGCGATCTCGACCCGCCCGGCCCCGCCCGCCACCGCGACCTGCAGGCAGGCCAGGCCGATGGCGCCGGCGCCGATGACGCCCACCCGCACCCCCGCCGGAGCGCCGGCCAGCGCCCAGGCGTGGACGGCGTTGGCCGCCGGCTCGACGATGCCCGCCGCCGTCCAGTCGAGCCCCTCGGGCAGCGGGACCAGCGCGCCGGCGGGCACGGCGACCCGCTCGGCGAACGCGCCCGGCGTGTGCACCCCGACGATCCGCCGCTCCCGGCACACGTTGCGCAGCCCCAGCGCGCACAGGTCGCAGCGGCCGCAGGAGAGGATGGGATTGATGATGACGGGGCGGCCGTCCTCCGTGCGGCCGGCGAACTCGTGCCCCATCACCAGCGGCGGCACCCGGAAACCGGGCGTCTTGACGCCGTGCAGCTCGCTGCCGCAGATGCCGGAGGCGACCACGTGCACCAGCACGTCGCCGGGGCCCGGCTCGGGCTCGGGCACCTCGCGCATCTCCACGGTGCCGGGCCCGGTGAACACCAGGGCCCTCACCGGAGCTCGCCGCCCGCCGGATGTGCGTGTCTCACAGAAACTCCTGTCCAAGAGGTCGGATGCGGCACGGGGTCGGCCCGCCGGCCGTCACCTGCCGACGACGGGGTCGCGCAGGGCGCCGATGCCCTCACCTGCCGACGACGGGGTTGCGCAGGGCGCCGATGCCCTCGACGCTCACCTCGACGACGTCTCCGGGCCGGAGCGAGCGCCGCGGGTCCATGAACTCGCCACAGCCCCACGGGGTGCCGGTCAGCACCACGTCGCCGGGTTCGAGGGTGAAGGCGCGGGAGCAGTAGGACAGCAGCTCGGCGACGCCGAAGAGCATCTCCGCGGTGCTGGAGTCCTGCACGGTCTCGCCGTTGACGGCCGTCCGCAGCCGGAGCGACTGCGGGTCGCCGAGCTCGTCGGGGGTCACGACGGCCGGGCCGAGCGGGCAGAAGGTGTCCAGGCTCTTGCCGCGCGTCCACTGGCCGTCGGCGAACTGCAGGTCGCGGGCGGAGACGTCGTTGGCCACGGTGTATCCGGCCACTCCCGCCAGCGCCTCGGCCGGGCTCGCGTGCCGGATCGGCGCGCCGATGACGGCGGCCAGCTCGACCTCCCAGTCGACCCGCTCGGTCAGCTCGCCGTCGATGACGATCGGCTCGCCGGGGCCGATCACGCTGGAGGGGAACTTGGCGAACATCAGCGGGCGCTCCGGCCTGTCCATCCCCGCCTCACGGATGTGGTCCAGGTAGTTCAGCCCGATCGCCACGATCTTGCCGGGCCGCAGCGGCGCCACGGGCGCCGCGTCCGCGATCGGCCCGGCCGCCGAGGCGGCCAGCCGCCGGGTCTCCTCGATGCCCCCGGCCAGCACCGCCTCCAGCGGCGTGCCGGCCGGGACGTCCAGCGCGTACCAGAGCCCCTCTCGCTCCACCGCGGCCAGCCGGGCCCCTCCGGCGCGCACCGTGCCGAGTCTCATTCACCCTCCTTATTTCATTCCGTATCGCAGAATGCAGTTCTGAACTGGCGACAGAACACCACCCGGGGCGATCGACTGTCAAGCATCAGCGGAAAGATCCCAGATGAGAACGGCCGTCCCGGGGCACCACCCAGGAGGCACCGCGGACCGGGCGCCGGACCAGCCGGTCCCCGCGCGGGACACGGCCCGGGGAGTGGGGCGAGACGCCGGCGGACCGGCCGCTCCCGGCGGACACCCAGGCCGGAGCGGCGCGACCCGCTACAGAGCACACCTCGCCGACGAGTACGGCCGGTAGATTCCGGATAACAGAATGCTGGACCGTATTGCGGAACTAATGCTAATTTCGACCAACATCCGCCGTACAGCCGACAGGGACGGTCCCGCCGATGTATCTCGAACTCGACACCCCGGCACTGGTCATCGACCTCGATGCGGTCCGCGCCGACGTCGCCCACGGCGTCGAAGGCGGCCGGGCCGTCACCGAACCACGCGTCGCCGCCCGCGGCGCGGTGCGCTGAAGGGGAAGGTCGTCATGCGAGGACTGTCGGGAAAGCGGGTGCTGGTCAGCGGTGGCAGCAGCGGCATCGGCGCCGCCACCGCCCGGAGGTTCCTCCAGGAGGGCGCCCGGGTCGTCATCGGGGGGCTGGACCAGGCCGAGGTCGACCGGACGGTGGCCGAGCTGACCCCGCTCGGGGAGGTGAGCGGGCTGCCGGGCGACGTCAGCTCCGAGGCCGACGTGGCCCGGCTGGTCGGCGGCGCGGTCGCCGTGCTGGGCGGCCTCGACGTGCTGGTCAACAACGCCGGCACCGCCTGGCGCGAGCCGTTCCTGGAGATCACCCCGGACCACTGGGACCGGATCATCGCGGTGAACCTGCGCGGCATGTTCCTGGTCGCCCAGGCCGTGGCCAGGCACCTGGTGGCGCAGGGGTCTGGCGGGGTGATCCTCAACATGTCCTCCACCAACGGGCTCGGTGGGGAGGCGGACTACGCCCATTACAACGCCTCCAAGGGCGGCGTGCTCCTGCTCACCAGGACCATGGCGGTCGAGCTGGGCCGGCACGGCATCCGCGTCAACGCGCTCTGCCCCGGCTACATCCGCACCCCGCTGAACTCGGTGATCTCGGCCGGGCTCGACGACGGCTTCGTCTCCGCCTACGAGCGCGACCACATCCCGCTCGGCCGGGCGGGCCTGGCCGAGGAGGTCGCCGCCGGATACGCCTTCCTGGCCTCCGACGACGCGGCGTTCGTCCACGGCACCGAGCTGGTGATCGACGGCGGTCAGTTGGCGATCATGTGATATCACACCGCCGTACGCCAAGGAGGCCGTACGCCAAGGAGAGGGCCCATGAACACCGCCTCACACGGGGAGCCGCTGGACGCCACCCTGCTGCGGGAGCTGCGCGCGATCGTCGGCGCGGACCACGTACGGCACGCCGACGGGGACGTCGCCGCCTACGCCAGGGACGCCACCCCGCTCTTCTCCGCCAGGCCCGGCGCCGTCGTCCACCCCGGCTCCACCGAGGAGGTGGCCGCCGTCCTCAAGCTGGCCGGCGCCCGCTCCGTCCCGGTCGTCCCCCGCGGCGCCGGGTCCAACCTGTGCGCCGCCACCGTCCCCCTCACCGGCGGCATCGTGCTGGTGCTGACCCGGCTCGACCGCATCCTGGAGATCAGCGCCGACGAGCTGCTGGCGGTCTGCCAACCGGGCGTCACCTCCGCCGAACTGGCCGGGGCCGCCGCCGCGCACGGCCTGCTGTACGCGCCCGACCCCGGCAGCAGGACCGTGGCCACGGTCGGCGGCACCATCGCCACGTGCGCGGGCGGCCTGCGCGGCCTCAAGTACGGCGTCACGCGCAACTACGTGCTCGGCCTGGAGGCGGTGCTGGCGACCGGCGAGGTCATCCGCACCGGCGGACGGCTCTGGAAGGACGTCGCGGGCTACGACCTCACCCGCCTGCTCACCGGCTCCGAGGGCACCCTCGGCGTGATCACCGAGGCGACGGTCGCGCTCACCCCGGCCCCGGAGGCCGGTGGCACCGGCCTGGCGTACTTCGCCACCCTGGCCGACGCCGGCCGGGCCGTGGCGCGGATCATCGGCTCCGGCCTCGTCCCGGCGACGCTGGAGTTCCTGGACGCCAAGTGCATCGAGGCGGTCGAGTCCTACGCCCGGCTCGGGCTCCGGTCCGACGCGGGGGCGCTGCTGCTGTTCGGCGACGACGGCGACGCCGCCACCGTCGGCCGCCATCTCGACCGCATGGCCGAGCTCTGCCTCGGCGAGGGCGCGCTGGAGGCCACCGTCGCGGGCGCGGCGGCCGAGTCGGAGGCGCTGCTGGCCGCCCGGCGGTGCGCGCTGCCGGCGCTGTCGCGGCTGGGCTCGGTCACGATCCTGGAGGACGCCAGCGTGCCCCGCCCGCGCATCGCCGAGATGGTCGGCCACATCGACGCCATCGCCGACCGGCACGGCCTCACGATCGCCACCTTCGGCCACGCGGGGGACGGCAACCTCCACCCCACCTGCGTCGTGGACGCCGGCGACACCGACGCGGTCGAACGCGCGCACCGCGCCTTCGGCGACGTCTTCCGCACCGCGATGGAGCTCGGCGGCACCATCACCGGCGAGCACGGGGTCGGCGCCGCCAAACTCCCCTATCTCACCGAGCGGCTCGGTGCCGACCAGATGGCGCTGCTCCGCCGGATCAAGGCCGCTTTCGACCCCGCAGGCATCCTCAACCCCGGAAAGCTGGGCTCGTGAACGGTTTCACCCCCGAACTGCTCGACCGCTGCATCTCCTGCGGCTTCTGCCTCCCCGCCTGCCCCACCTACGCGCTCACCAAGGACGAGACCTCCTCCCCCCGCGGCCGGATCACGCTGATGCGCGCCCTGGAGGAGGGCACCCTGCCGGACAACGACCTGCGGCTCCAGGAGGAGTCGAGCTTCTGCCTCGGCTGCCGGGCCTGCGAGACCGTCTGCCCGGCCGGGGTCCAGTACGGCGCGCTGCTCGAGGAGTGGCGGGACCGGCAGTGGCAGGGCAGCCGCCGTCCCCTGATCGTCCGGCTGCTGATGTTCGCGGTGAACGCCCGCCGGCGGGTGTGGCTGATGGGCCTGCTCCGCCGCCATGCCCGCACCCGTCCGGCCCGGTCCGGCCTGTTCCGCCGCCGGGCCCGCACCTCCCCGGCCCCCTCCGGCCCGCACCTGATGCTCGGCTGCTTCGAGCGCGCCCTCTACCCGCAGGTGAGCCGGGCCGCCCGGCGCCTCCACCCCGAGCTGGCGGCCCCGGCGGCGCAGGGCTGCTGCGGGGCGCTGCACGCGCACAACGGCGACTCGGCCCGCGGCCGGGAGATGGCCGTGGAGCTGGGCGAGCGGCTGCCCGGCACGATCGTCACCACCTCCGGCGGCTGCGCCGCCCACCTGGCCGACGTGCTCGGCCGCGACCGGGTCAAGGAGCTCTCGGAGTATCTGACCGGCGCGGAGGCCGCCGGGCCCGGCTCCGGGACCGGCGCGGATCCGGCCGGGAGCGGCCGGGACGTCCTCGGCACCGGCGCGGAGGCCGCCGGGCCTGGTCCCGGGACCGGCGCGGACGGCCCCGGGACCGCCCGGGAGCTCCCCCGGACCGGTGCGCGCATCGCCCTGCAGGACTCCTGCCACCTGCGTAACGGCCTCGGCGTCTGGCGCGAGCCCCGGGCGCTGCTGGAGCGGATGGGCGAATACGTCGAACTGCCGTCGGCGGGGACCTGCTGCGGGGCGGCGGGCAGCTACGCCCTCGTCCGGCCCGGCGACAGCAGGCGGATCCTCGACGCCAAGCTCGACGAGATCGAGGCGGCCGGGGTCGACTACGTGGCCGTGGTCAACCCCGGCTGCTACCGCCAGCTCGAACAGGGCCTGCGCCGCCGGAGGTCCGCCGTGCGGGCGGTGCACCTGGCCGAGCTCGCGGCCGGCTCCGTCGGGCCCGCCGACCGCTGAGGGCCTCGCCCGTACGGCGCGCCGGCCGCGGGAGCCCGCCGTGGCACCGCTGAGGGCCTCGCCCGTACGGCGCGGGGGCGGCGGTGGCGCGGCGGGTTGATCTCGCGGACCCCGCCTGATGTCGTGGAGCCGGACCCGGCCCCCCGACGGAAGGACCGCCACATGATCGACGCCAGGACCGGCTGGTACTTCATGCACGCCTCGGTCAAGGCCGTGGTGCTGGCGGACGGCGGCGTGCTGCTGTGCCGCAACCCGCGGGACAAATGGGAGCTGCCGGGTGGCTGGCCGGCGGAGGACGACGTCTGCCTGGCGGACGTCGTCCGGCGCGAGGTGCGCGAGGAGAGCGGCCTCGACGTGGTGGTGGGTCCCGTCGTCGGCGCGGAGATCCTGAGCATCGCGGACGCCGGAAAAGTGATCATCATCGCGCTGCGCGCCACGGTCGACGGCCCGGCCGCGCTGCGGCTCAGCCACGAGCACAGCGACCTGCGTTTCTTCCCCCTCGACGAGCTCCCCGAGGACCTTGAGGCCGGATACGCCGGCCTGATCCGCGCGGCGGGCGACCTCCCCGCCTGAGCCGTACGGCTCCCCGGGCCCGGACCGTGCGGGCGTGCCGGGGAGCCGCACGGGCATGCCGGGAGCCGGGCGGCTCCGGTTCAGCTCTTCAGGAACAGTTCGACGACGGGGACCGCGACGTCCGGCCGGGTGACCGGCAGCCGCAGCGTCAGCGTGCTGTCCGGCAGGCCGGACAGGTAGAGGTGGCCGGGCTGGCCGGGGTCCACCTCCAGGGAGCGGACCTCCGCCCATCCGGGCGGGGTCTCGATCCACGTGTCCCTGGTCGTGCTGTCCGGCGATGCCGTCCATCCCGGCGCGCTGCGCGAGGCCGTCACGGTCGGTGTCCAGGGCTCCTCGGTCATCGTCACGCTCCCGGACGGCGACCGCTTCGAGGTCCGGCCCGCCGCGGACCCCGACGCCCCCCTGATCCGCCCGCCGACACCGGACGGAGATGCCGCTTCGCACCCGGGAACCAAGATCGGATAGGTACCGTGGCGTCGTAGGCACGCTGCCAATCACGGGCGCTCTGCCCCGGGCGGGAGTAGGAATGACGGCGACCGTGGACTCATCGCAGCCAGCGCCCTTCGACGCGCTCTGCCCGCTGGTGGGGGTGGAGGAGGAGTATCTGGTCGTCGACCCGGTGACGCGGGCGGTGGCGCCGCGGGCCGCCGCCGTGGTGGAGCGCGCCGCCGCCGAGCTGGGCGAGCAGGTGGGCACCGAGATCACCCGGTTCCAGGTGGAGGCCAAGACGCTGCCGTGCGCCGGCATCTCCGAGCTGGCGGGGCAGCTACGGCGGATGCGGGCGGCGGTGTCCGCCGCGGCCCGGGACGGAGGGCTGGCCGTGGTCGCCTCGGGCACGCCGGTGCTCGGCGAGGTCGTCCCGCCGCCGATCACCGACCACCCGCGATACGGGGTGGGGATCGGCACCTACCGGGCGCTCCACGACGAGCAGAGCATCTGCGCGGGCCACGTCCATGTGCACCTGCCGGACCGGGAGCGGGCGGTGCTGGTGAGCAACCACCTGCGGCCGTGGCTGCCGGTGCTGATCGCGCTGATGGCCAACTCCCCGTTCTGGACGGGCCGCGACACCGGATACGCCAGCTGGCGGACGCTGAGCTGGGGGAAGTGGCCGGTGGCCGGGCCGCCCCCCTACTTCGCCTCCCTGGCCGAGTTCGAGGAGCTGATCGGCACGCTGACCGACACCGGGGTGCTGGTCGACCCAGGAACGATCTTCTGGGACGTCCGGCCCTCGGCGCGGCTGCCGACGCTGGAGGTGCGGGTGAGCGACGTGCCCGCCACGGCCGAGGAGTCCGCGCTGCTCGCGGCCGTGGTGCGGGGGCTGGTGGTGGTGTCGCTGGAGCGGGTGGAGCGCGGAGACCCGGGCCCGTCCCTGTCGGCCGAGCTGCTGCGGGCGGCCTACTGGCGGGCGGCCCGCGACGGCCTGGACGGCCACGGCGTCGACCCGCTGACCGGCCGCCTGGTGCCCGCCGCCGAGCTGTGCGAGACGTTGCTGCGGCACATCCGCCCGGCCCTGGAGCGGACCGGCGACCTGGAGACGGTGGCCGGGCGGCTGGAGCGGCTGCGCGCCGCCGGCACCGGGGCGGCGCGCCAGCGGGCGGCCCACGACAGGCGCGGGCGGCCCGCCGACGTGGTCGACCATCTGATCGACCACCTGGTGGATCAGGACGGCTCGGGGGCGTGGGCCTGATCGGCCTCCGGGGCGTGCGGCCGGTCGGCCTCGGCACCGTGGGATCGATCGGTCTCGGCGCCGTGGGACCGGTCGGCCTCGGCGCCGTGGGACTGGTCGGCCTCCGGGACGGCGGGGAGCCGGGAGGTCAGGAACGCGCGTAGCGGCTGCACGTGCCGGACCGGGTCACGCCAGACGGCGAGGAGGTCTTCCAGCAGGTGCTGCTCGGCGACCATCTCCCCGTGCCGCCAGGCCCGGGCGACGGGATGCAGGAAGGCGCTCTCGTCCGCCCGGTCGGGGGTCGGGTGCCGCTGGATGGCGAACACGTCGCCGTGGTCACGGGGCCCCCACCGCAGGGTGAGGGTGAAATACAGGGCGTGCTCGGCGAACCGGCCGACCGCGTAGTCCTCCGGCAGGTCCTCGTAGTGCCGGATCCGCCCGGTGTCCTCGTCGACCACATACGTGTCGCACAGGTATTCGAACTGGGTCCACAGCGCCGAGCTGTAGTTCACCCGCTCCAGCATGGTGGCCGTCAGCTGGTCGGGGTCGACCGGCAGCACCCGGTGTTCGAGCGGAGTCTCGTCGTAGCGCTCGGCGAGCAGCCGGGCCATGGTCCGCAGGTTGTAGCGGAACCCGTCGATGAACGCCGAGGAGGCGCCCTTGAAGTCGCGGCCCTGCATCAGGGTGCCGGCGAAGTAGAGGCCCTCGACGTTCGTCGACCGGAAATCGGGGCCGATCGCCGGCATGCGCCCGTTCGGGGCGAGTTCGGGCCGGCAGGAGGGGTCGAAGACGGAGGTGTCCATGGTGAAGCCGGTGCAGCGCAGCACCACGTCATATTCCAGCAGCGCCTTCTCGTCCTCGGCCATGGTGTAGGTGATCTCCACCTTGAACCGGTCGCCCTCGCGCCGGATCTGGTCGATCTCGCACTCCAGCACGCCGTGCAGGGTCTTGAACCAGTAGCTGTCCAGCAGCGCGCCGTACTGGCCCCGCACGTCGCCGGGGTGTTTGCTCGTCCAGGCGAAGCGGACCGGATGCCGACTGGCGAGATGGACGACGGCGGCGTGGCCGAGGAGGGCCTGGGCGGTCTCGAACGCCGAGTTCCCCTTGCCGATGATCAGCACCCGCCGGCCGGTGAAGTCCTCCGGGGCGATCGGCATGTCCTCGTATCCCACCGCCAGCTCGATCCCCGGGATGTCGGGGATGTTCGGGCCGCCCCAGCCGGCCGCCATGACCAGGCATTCGGCGCGGAACGTCTGCCCTCCGGCGTGCGCGACGAAGAGACCGTCCACCTTCTCGATCCGGTCGACGGGGGTGGAGAAGCGCACGTTGAGGGCGTGCTCGCGCTGGAAGTCGGCCAGGTAGCGCACCATGTCCTCGGCGCACGGGAAGTATTCCTGCGAGTAGCGGGGGAACTGCAGACCGGGCGCGTCGTTGAGCAGGGAGTTCCAGTCCCAGCGCAGGTTGATCTCCGGGTCCTTCTCCCCGGTGTGGACCTTGTTCAGCGAGATCAGCCTGCGGTGGCGCGGATAGCGGCGGAAGAAGCCTCCCGGGGCCTCCTCCCGCTCCAGGGTGAGATAGTCGGCGCCGGCCCGCTGCAGGAAGTAGCTGAGCTGCAGTCCGCCGGGCCCGGCGCCGATGATCAGGTAGCGGTGGACGTGCTCGCCGGATCCCGTCGTCGTCATCGGCCCCGGCCCCCCGCCGCGGCCGTGCCGGTGGTGAGAGCGGTGTGTGGCAAGGGCACTCCTTGTGCGGTCGAGGCGGTCGAGGGAACGGGACGCCTCACGTACGGCGTGGGCGGTCCTGTCGGTCGGCTCGGACTCCCCCGGCGTGGGGCCGGAAGCGTCCGACAGGGGCCGGCGACGTCGTCGCCGGCCCCCGTCTCACGGGGCGACGGTCTGGGAGAAGGGCGCACCGGTCAGGCCGCGGCGGGGGCGCAGCGGCAGGTCATCGCCGCCCGCTCGGCCGGGCTCGGCCTGCGGTGCAGCCACATCGCCACCACCATGGGGGCGAACACGATCGCGTTGTAGAACAGGTGCAGCTCGACCCGGGGCACCAGCAGCTGGATCAGGCTGGTCGGCACCGGCCTGCCCAGCAGGTTGTTGCCGGTCAGCGCCTGCAGGAGCAGCAACAGGTGCTCCAGGTGGTGCCAGACCTGGATGCCCAGCGAGATCGTCCACCAGGTGCGGGCGCGCCCGGTGAAGCCCCGTCGGAGCAGGAGCAGGCCGGCGAGCATGACCAGCGCGTAGCCGTAGTGCATCCACTCGGACGTCACCAGCCACGGGAACGGCCCCCCGAGCACACCGCGCGCCTCCGGGACCGGCCAGCCCATGACGTAGATCTGTACGGCCTGCGCCACATGCTCGGCCCAGTGCGCCAGCACGATCACCAGATAGACGTTCAGCCCGATCCGGTGGTAATCGGTGTTCATCGAGGTGACCAGACCTGGTCTGGCTGGTAACGCACCTGAGTGGCTCGCCATGGGTTGTCCTCCGCGGGGGTCGGGTCCGCCGGGCAGTGGATGTTTCTCAGCCCCTCGCCCGCTCGCCGCGTGGCGGAGGGACCTTCTCGCGGAGCGGCGCCCGCTCCGGCCCGTCCGCCGGACGGCTGCCGCGGGGGCGGCTGGTCTCGGAACGGTTGCTCTGGGGACGGCTGGTCTCGGAGCGGCTGGTCTCGGGACAGCGCGGGAACGCGCCTCTGAATATCGGCCCGTCCGTTTTAAGCGTGATATTGAGCATAAATGGTCCTCTAACGGCGAGATGAAGGAATCTCCACGCCGCCTCAGCGCATAAAACCATCCGTCAAACGCTCATGATCGCCATATCGGCGCAGGCTGTCAACGGCCACTTTCCCGACCGCACGTTTCCGCAGGCCCCGCCATTCTGCACGTCCGACACAGCTATATGGCCCCACGGTAAGTGTGTCCTCACTCCCTTGTCGGGCCCCGCCCGTCAGGCGTAGCGTCACCGACGCCACGCAAATACACCCCAGCTACCACAAGGTGGGCATTCATGACCGAACACCCCAACATCGCCCTTGCCCGTGACAGCTACGACGCCCTCTCCAAGGGAGATCTGGACCACATCCGCGACAATCTGCTCGCCGACGATGTTGTCTTCCACGTTCCGGGCCGTGGCCCCCTCGCCGGCGACTATCGCGGAAAGGACCAGGTGCTGGGTTATCTCGCGCGATTGACCGAAACGACTGACGGTTCGGTCCGTTTCGAACCGGAATCCATTCTGCCCGGCGATGACCGCGCCATGGCGACGGTCCGGGTCCGGGGAGAGCGTGCCGGTCGGCAGTTGGACGACCGCGGCGTCCACGTTTTCCGCATCGCCGACGGCAGGATCAGCGAGCGCTGGAGCTACCCGGAGAACCTTTACAGCACCGACGACTTCTTCGCGTAACCGGATGGGCCGATCACGCCCCGCCCCGGCGGCCGTCCGGCACTGACCCCGGCCGCCGGTCGATCACAGCGGGCAGACCCGCCGCCGTCCGGCTGTCGCCCCCGGATGTTCCGGGCGGCGCCGAAACCTCCGCGGCGGCCGGGTCTGCCTCTGGCCTCTGGGCCGGCGTCTCTTCCATCACCTCTCCCACGCCCTCCCACGGTCCTTCTCCTGCTTCCTCCTGGTCCCTCCCACGCTCTTCCTCCTGCTCCCTCCCTTCCTCCCTGCCCCTCCACGGCCTTTCCGTTTTCCGCTTTCCCCTGCCTCCTCCCTCGGTCCTTCTCCTGCTTCCTCCCGGCCCCTCCCACGGTCTCTCCCGGGCACGGGCACGCCTCTCACCAGCCTCCTTCCGCTCGGTCCTCCTCCGACTCGGTCCTCCTCCGGCTCCGGCTTCCTCGCTCCGGCCTCCCTCCTCGCTCGGCCTTCTCAGGTCGGTCCTCCTCCGGCTCCGGCCTCCCCTCCCGCTCGGGTCTCCTCAGATTCGGGCCTCTTCCGGCCTCCCTTCTCGCTCCGGCCTCCCTTCCGGCTCCGGCCTCCTTTCAGCTCTGGCTCAGCGAGTCGGTCAGCACGGCCAGGTATCCGTCGCTGCGCTGCGCGCGCGCGGCATAGTGCGCCGGGTCGTCGGTGGCGACCGTGGCCAGGCCGTCGACGTAGCGGTTGTACATGCAGAACGCCGCCGCGATCAGCACCGTGTCGTGGATCTCCAGGTCCGTCGCGCCCGCCGCCCGCGCGGCGGCGACGTCCTCCTTGGAGACCTTCTTCCCGCTCTGCTGCACTGCGGCCGCGATGACCAGCAGGGCCCTCAGCTTGTCCGAGACCGGCGCCGCGTCCAGGTCGGCGCGGACCTGCTCCACCAACGTCATCCCCTCGGACAGGTGGGCGGCCGCGATGGCGGCGTGCGTGAAGAAACAGAACCGGCACTCGTTCAGCGCCGACACATACGTCGCGATCAGCTCCCGCTCACCGCGCGACAGGGAATTCTCCCTGAACAGCAGCACCTCCACCAGCCCGTTCAGCGGGAAAGCCGCCTCCGGACGGTATTTGAACAGACCGCGGATCCCGGGCTCGTCGGAGTTAAGGGTGATGTGCGGGGTCGAGGAACCCTCGTGGTTGTACTCACCTGGGCCGTTCCGCACCGGCCATTCGACGTCGCATGGTAAGACTCGGGGAGAAAGTATGTCCGCGAGTTTGTCGGCGACATCCGAGCGGACAATTTTGTCGGTGACATCCGAACGGACCGGAAGTGCGACTGCGTTCGTCATTTCTCGGCTCCCTTGCAGGCTGTTTATATGTCCTCGCACGGATAACTGTGCGCGCTCCGCGACCTGCGGACCAGACAACCGGAAGTCAGCAACCTGACCGCCGACAACCGCTTCCTGCCAGCCGGAAATTTGACATCCCACACGTGCCGGATTAAACGACCCGACATCAGCCGGTAACCACGGCACGGAATGCGCCGGCGAACATCCCTTTTATGGACGGCCGGCCGGACCCTCGTCCGGGGGATCGCTCCGGCTCTCCTGGGCGAGCCGTCCGCCGAGGAGGCGGCGCGGGCCGGTCCCCTCGTCGCCGAGCCGGTCGTCGGAGTTGCGCAGGACACACCGGTCGATGGACAGGCAGCCGCAGCCGATGCAGTCGGACAGGTCGTCGCGCAGGCGGGTGAGCTGGTCGATGCGGGTGTCGAGTTCGGCACGCCAGGCCGCGGACAGGCGGGCCCAGTCGGCGCGGGTGGGAGTGCGCCCCTCGGGCAGCTCCGCCAGGGTCTCGGCGACCATGCGCAGCGGGATGCCGACCCGGTGCGCCACCCGGATGAAGGCGACCCGGCGCAGGGTGTCACGGGGGTAGCGGCGCTGGTTGCCCGCCGTCCTGCGGCTGCGGATGAGGCCCTTGTCCTCGTAGAAGTGCAGGGCGGTGACCGCCACGCCGGAGCGCGCGGCGAGCTGGCCGACGGTTAGTTCGGCTGCGTCGAAAGGGGGTTTGGTCATGGCCGGATGCTACGGGTTGACCTCGACCATGGTCGAGGTTTCTTGCCGGTCGGGTGACGACGGCTCAGCCGGCGGACGTACCGCGACCTCATATGGCCGGACGGCGGGGACGGGGATCCCGCGGTGCCGGTGATCGGGCCGGAGGAGCCGCCGCGCGCCGGGGCCTGATCACGGCCCCGGCGGTCCCGATCGGCACCGTCTCCAGCGTCTGGCGGACGCCCCCGTCCGCCACCGAGGTGGCGTACATGGTCAGCCCGACGAGTGTCGTGGTGGCGAGCAGGATCGCGCCGGAGGCCGCGAGCAGCGGAGCGGCTCGCCGGACGCACGCCGGGACACCGGCGGTGCCCGCCCCGGCATGGAAGCGCTGCCTCCCGCGCGTCCGTCGCGTGCCGCTGTACGCACGTTCCGGCGAATCGGCGCCACAGGCAAGTTTGAGGAGAATACGGTGATAGATCCGATATATCGCGGCAACAGGGAAGTGATATTGAAATCGTGACATTGGCCGTTTCTAGCGGCATTCCGACGTGCTGAACTGCAGTTCTGCCCCGGCCGGCCGGAAACACCTGTGGCCCGACGTCCACGCAGCGCCCGGCCCGGAATCCGTACGGCCGGCGCCGGGCGCGGCTATGGCTCGGGCGTCCAGGTCTCGTGCAGATGCCGCCAGCGCAGTCCGTGAGGGGCGTCCGGATCGCGGAGGAACACCACGGTGGCACGGCGGTTCCGGTCGGCGCCCGTGCCGTGCTGCCACTCCTGGTAGGCGGCGACGAGCAGCGGCCCGGCCGCCGCGACCAGCTCCACCTCCCGGATCCGTATCTCGATCCCGGGCACCCGGCCGTGCGCGGCCTCGACCCAGGCCAGCACCTGTCCGCGGGTGAGCGAGGCGCCGTCCGGCCCGCTGAGCGTGAAGTCCGGCAGATGCGCCTGCGCGAAGGCCGCGAACTCCCCGGCGGTGCGTGGCGTCCTGCCCGACAGCCAGCCTTCGATGATCCTGTGCAGGCGGACGATCTCCGCCCGGCAGGCCGCCGCGTCGGCCGCCCCGCGAGGATCCCCGGCCGCCGCGCCGTGGGCGCCCGCGGCGGCCGCCTCACCCGGGTCGTCTCCCGCCGTGCCGCCCGCCGTACGACGCGGGGCGGTCATCACGCGGCTCCGGCGAGGGCGTGCCAGGGCTGGGCGGCGATCCAGGCGCGCAGTGGCGTGAGCCGGATCCCCAGGGTCTCCTCCACCGCCCGATGGTCCACGCCGTACAGGGTCTCGCCGGCGTCGGCGACCCACCGGTAGGTCGCGGCCACTCCGGCCGCCGCGGGGGCGCCGAGCGCGTGGGCCAGCCCCGCCTCGAACTCGGCGGGATCCTGGGCGACGTAGTCGACCCGGCGGCCCAGCTCGGCGGCGAAGGCGGCGGCCAGCTCCGGACCGGTCACCGTGTCGGGCCCGCCGAGGTCGAGGACGGTGCCGGCCAGGCCGTCCCGGGTGAGGGCGGCCACCGTCGCCGCGGCGAGGTCGCCGTGGCTGAGCCACGCGACCGGGGAGCGGGCGGGCAGCGGGTAGCGCAGCACGCCGTCACGGACGAGCGGCCCCGCCGCCCAGGGGGCGCAGAGGTTGTCGAGATAGATCGGCGGGCGCAGGACGACGGTGGGCACGCCCGAACCGAGCAGCGCCGCGGCGGCGGCCCGCCTGGTCTCGAAGGCCGCCACCTCGGTGGCGGCCTCCGGCAGGCGGTTGCCGGTGTTGAACACCAGGCGCCGCAGGCCGGCCGCGAGCGCCGCGTCGGCGACGTTGCGCACGTAGGAGGCGACCTGCTCCGGCCCGTAGATCATGGGGAGCAGCACCGAGGCGTGCGT
Source organism: Streptosporangium sp. NPDC003464 (assembly GCF_053588315.1). Classification (NCBI taxonomy): domain Bacteria; kingdom Bacillati; phylum Actinomycetota; class Actinomycetes; order Streptosporangiales; family Streptosporangiaceae; genus Streptosporangium; species Streptosporangium sp. NPDC003464. The sequence continues at coordinate 56,983 of NZ_JBSFPS010000006.1, forward strand.
CATCCCGGCGAAGGCCGCCCTGGCCTGCCCGGGGTCGCCGAGGTCTCCGGCGAAGGGCTCCACCCCGTCCGGGAGACGGCCGTGGCCGCCGGCCGAGCGGGTCAGCCCGCGGACCCGGTGCCCCTCCTCCAGCAGCCGCCGGGCGACGGCGCCGCCCTGCGCTCCCGTCGCGCCGACCACGAGGTGGCGCTGCGGCTCGGTCGATGTCATCACATACTCCATCAGTGATCGGGGCTGTGTGCCGGTGACCAGTCTGCGCAGCCCTGTTCGATACGATCGATATAGATGGATCCCCTGAGATTTAAGGATCGTCCGTGGAATGTGACGGAGATCTGCTGAGCGAGCTGCTCGCCCCACTGCGCCTGCACGGCGTCTTCCACAGCCGGTGGTCGGCCCGGGCGCCCTGGGGCATCGCGGGCGAGCGGGAGCACTGCGCCCTGTTGCACTACGTGCAGGAGGGCGAGTGCACGGTGGAGATGCCCGAGGTGGCCGAGCCGATCCGGCTGCGCGCCGGCGACCTGGCCGTCTTCCCCCGCGGCAGCGGGCACCGGCTCGCCGACCGGCCGGGCCGTCCCACCGTCCCGCTGGCCGCCGTCCTGCCCGCCAGGCAGCCCGGCACCGTGCGCACCGTCGAGATCGACGGCCCGGGGCCGGCGACGACCATGCTCTGCGGCGGGCTGCACTACGACGGAGCCGCCGCGGCCCCGCTCTACCACGCGCTGCCGGCGGTGTTCGTGCTCGACCGGGCGATGCTGGAGGGCCAGCCGCTGCTGGCCGACACGCTGCGGGGGCTGGCCGGCGAATGGGCGGACGGCGAGCCCGGCGCGGGGCTGGTGGCGCTGCGGGCCTTCGAGCTGACGTTCGTGCTCGCCCTGCGTGCCGCGCTGAGCGAGCTCACGCTCGGCGAACCGGTGCTGCGCGCGCTGCGCCACCCGGCGATCAGCAGGGCGCTGCTGGCGGTGCACAGCCGGTTCGCCGAGCCGTGGACGCTGGAGTCGCTGGCGGCCGAGGCGGGGCTGTCGCGGTCGGCCTTCGCCGCGACCTTCCGCGACCTCGTCGGCGAGCCGCCGATGCGCCATCTGACCGGCCGCCGGATGCAGGAGGCCGCCCGGCTGCTGACCGAGACGACGCTGGCGCAGGGCCGCATCTCCGAACGCGTCGGCTACCGCTCCGGCGTCGGCTTCCACCTGGCCTTCCGTGCCTGGTGCGGCCAGACGCCCGGCGAGTATCGCCGCTCACGCCCGGGCTCCGGGCTCGCCGCCGGCCGGGCCCGGCAGATGTCCTGAGCCCGGGAGCACCGCCGGCCGTACCGGCGGACACCGTGAGCCCCGGGAGCACCGCCGGCCGGGCCCGCTCCGGCTCCGTCGTCAGAAGTAGTTCGGCGTGAGGTCGGTCGTCGGCCAGGTGGTCACGGCGCCCGCCGCCTTGCCGAGCAGCGGGTCGATCGAGTCGAAGTCGGGCGTGCCCTCCTCCTCGCGGCGGTTGAAGATGGCGCAGTAGCTGATGCCGTTCTGGATCCGGGCCAGGAAGCTGAAGGTGCCGGGCATCGAGCCGTTGTGCCAGGTGTTGAGCCCGCTGCCGTTCGAGCGGACCCACCAGCCGCCGCCGTACCACGACCCGTTGCCGTTGACGCCGATCTCCGGCTTGGCGAACACCTTGGCGATCGAGGCCGCGTTGAGCACCGGCCCGGCGGCGTCGAAGACCATGCCGAACTTCACCAGGTCGACGGCGGAGGCCAGCCAGCCGCCGTTGGCGTCCTGGTTGGGCATGTTGAAGCCGCCGTAGGGGTAGGGCACCACGGTCCCGGAGTCGTCCACCACGCTCTTGTTGGTGTATTTCGAGACGTAGGGCACCTCGGTCGACGCGGCCTCCGTCTTGAGGCTGCGGCCCAGCCGCATCCGGGTGATGCCGACGGGGGCCAGCAGCTTCTGCTGGATGTAGGACTCGTAGCTCGTGCCGGAGACCTTCTCGATGATCCGGCCGAGCAGCATGTAGCCGTAGTTGCTGTAGACCATCTTCGAGCCGGGGTCGAAGTCCAGGGGGCGCGCGGTGGTGTAGCGGATGATGTCGTCGTGACCGATCGGCAGCGGCACGTCCAGCGTGGCGGAGATGGTGTGGTCGATCCAGAGCTGGTCCTTCGAGACGTTCCGGTCCCAGCCGCCCAGGTGCTGCATCAGGCGGAGCACGGTGACCTGCGCGAGGCGCGGGTCGGCCTCGGCCGACAGGCCGAGCAGCGTGGTGACCGGCGCCGACAGGCTGAGCTTGCCGTCCTGGACCAGCCGCATGATCGCCGCGGAGGTGAGGTGCTTGCTCAGGCTGGCGACGCGGAACAGCGCGGTGGGCTGCAGCGGGGGCAGCCAGACCGGCATGTCGCCCGACTTTCGGTCCGCGTAGCGGTAGCCGCGGGCGAGCAGGATCTTGCCCTTCCTGGCCACGGCGAGCTGGGCGTGCGTGATCTGGCGCTCGGCGATGTACGTCCGCATGGCGGTGTCGAACCCGGCCAGCGCGGCGGGCACGGTCCCGGTGCCCCTGATGACGGGTGTGGCCTGGGCGGTCCCGGTGCCCAGGGCGACGGCGGGCACGAATCCCACACCCGCTTTGAGAAGGTTCCGACGGCTGAGCACTGTCACTTCCGACCCCCAAGTCACACGCGTATCACGAGGGTCAGCATCCTAAACGCCCACGGGACCAAATAAACGGTCATATCAGAACTGGTAAATGTGTGGACCGTTTCAATTTCGACGTCCCGGCCGGGCGAGGTCGGCCGGAGTCGGCGTTGAAGGACAGCTCGGGGGTCACGCGGTAGCGGTCGCCCCGACAGATCGAGCGGGTGGACTCGACGATCCGGCCGTCGTCACGCACCTGCCGCGCGTCTCACTGTGTCCAGCCGGGCCGGCCCCGGTGACCGGTCACCGGAGGCACCGCCCACCTGCCACGGCGCCGCCGGCGCCCGCTCGGCTATGGTGTGCCCGGCGGGGAACCTCTGTCCGGCAGGTGAGAATGCTGCATTACGAGATCGACGGTCCCGTGACGGCGCCGCCGGTCGTGCTGTCCGGCTCGCTGGGCACCACGCTGGAGATGTGGGAGCCGCAGATGGAGGCGTTGGCCCGGCACTTCCGGATCATCCGGCACGACCATCGCGGGCACGGGCGGTCACCGGCCGGCGGGCGGTGCTCGATCGCCGACCTGGGTGGTGACCTGCTGGAGCTGCTGGACCGGCTGGAGCTGCCGCGGGTCTCCTTCGCCGGGCTGTCGCTGGGCGGCATGGTGGGCATGTGGCTGGCGGCGCACGCGCCGGAGCGGATCCACCGGCTGGCGCTGCTGTGCACCTCCGCCAAGCTGAACACCCCCGAGTTCTGGGCCGAGCGGGCGGACGCGGCGCGGACGGGCGGCACGGCGTCGATCGCCGACGCGGTCGCCGCCCGGTGGTTCACGCCGGGCTACGCCGGGCGCGAGCCGTACATCGAGATGCTCGGCGGCGTCTCGGCCGAGGGCTACGCGGCCTGCTGTGAGGCCATCGGGGCCATGGACCTCCGCCCCGACCTGGCCGCGATCAGGGCGCCCACGCTGGTGCTGGCCGGCGCCGACGACCCGGCCACCCCGCCCGAGCACGGCGAGCGGATCGCCGCGGGCATCCCCGGCGCCCGGCTGGTCGTGCTGCCCGGAGCGGCCCACCTGGCCTCCGTCGAACGGCCCGGCGAGGTCTCCCGCGAGCTGATCGGTCACTTCCTCGGGGAGTGACCTGGCGAAAACCGGTGAGGTAACCCGATGACGCGATAGGCGAGGGGGGACCATGGGCACCGTTGCGGAGCAGTTCATCGAGGTGTTGCGCCAGGCCGGGGTGGAGCGGATCTACGGGGTGGTGGGCGACAGCCTGAACCCGGTCGTGGACGCGATCCGCAAGAGCGCCGGCATCGAGTGGGTCCACGTGCGCAACGAGGAGGCCGGGGCGTTCGCCGCCGCGGCCGAGGCGCAGGTCACCGGGCGTCTGGCGGTCTGCGCGGGCAGTTGCGGACCCGGCAACACGCACCTGGTCCAGGGCCTCTACGACGCCCAGCGCAGCGGCGCCCCGGTGCTCGCGCTGGCCTCGCACGTCTCCAGCGCGGAGATCGGCACCGGATTCTTCCAGGAGACCCACCCCGGACGCCTGTTCGTGGACTGCAGCGGCTTCTGCGAGATGATCAGCACGGCCGCGCAGATGCCCCGGGTGCTGCGCACCGCCGTCCAGCACGCGATCGGCCACGGCGAGGTCGCGGTCGTGGTGCTCCCCGGCGACGTGGCGGACCTGCCGGCCAAGCACGACACCGGCACCCACGACGTCCTCACCCGGCGCGGCACCGTCCGGCCCCCCTCCGACCAGGTGGCGGAGCTGGCCACGGCGCTGAACGGCGCGGAGAAGGTGATGCTGTTCTGCGGCGCCGGAGTGCGCGGCGCGCACCAGGAGGTCATGTCGCTGGCCGCGCGCACGTTGGCGCCGGTCGGGCACGCCCTGCGCGGCAAGGAGTGGATCCAGTACGACAACCCCTACGACGTGGGGATGAGCGGGCTGCTGGGATACGGCGCGTGCTACGAGGCCATGCACGAGGCCGACCTGGTGGTGCTGGTGGGCACCGACTTCCCCTACAACGACTTCCTGCCGGGCAGGCGCACGGTCCAGATCGACCACGACCCCGCGCAGCTGGGCCGCCGGACCCCGCTGGAGCTGGCCGTGCACGGCGACGTCGGCGAGACGCTGCGGGCGGTGCTGCCGCAGGTCGCGCAGAAGACGGACCGCCGCTATCTCGACAAGATGCTCTCCAGGCATCTGAAGACGCTGGACAACGTCGTCAACGCCTACACCCGCGACATCGAGCACCACACACCGATCCATCCGGAGTACGTGACGAGCGTCGTGGACGAGCTCGCCTCCGACGACGCGGTGTTCACCGTGGACACCGGCATGTGCAACGTCTGGGCCGCGCGCTATCTCACCCCCAACGGCCGGCGCCGGGTCATCGGCTCCTTCAAGCACGGCAGCATGGCCAACGCGCTCCCGCACGCCATGGGCGCGCAGCTCGCCGACCGCGGACGGCAGGTCGTCTCGCTCTCCGGCGACGGCGGGCTCGGCATGCTCATGGGCGAGCTCCTCACCGTCAGGATGAACGACCTGCCCGTCAAGATCGTGGTGTTCAACAACTCCTCGCTCGGCATGGTGAGGCTGGAGATGCTCGTCGACGGGATGCCCGACTTCGGCACCGACGTCACCCCCGTCGACTACGCGGCGATCGCCGCCGCGATCGGGCTGGGCTCGGTCCGCGTCGAGAAGCCCGCGCAGGTCCGCGAGGCGCTGGCCACGGCCTTCGCGACACCCGGCCCCTATCTGGTGGACGTGGTCACCGACCCCGACGTGCTCTCGATGCCGCCGCGCATCACCGCCAAGCAGGTCAAGGGGTTCGCCCTGGGGGCGGGGAAGGTCGTGCTGACCGGCGGGGTGGGACGCATGATCGACATGGCCAGGGCGAACCTGCGGAACATCCCCCGTCCGTGAGCGCGCCCCGCCGGAGTACGGCGGGCACCCGGAGCGCGCGGCAGCGAAGTACGGCGGGCACCCGGAGCATGCCGCACCGAGTACGGCAGGCACCCGGAGCGCGCCGGATACGGCAAGCTGGTGGGGTGAGCAGACTTGAGCGCCGGATCGTGGAGGCGGCGGAGGCCGCGCTCGCCCAGCGGAAGTTCGTCACCGCGGTCGATGTGCTGACCGGGATCCGCTGGCTGCACGCCCGGCACGTCGACACCTGGCGGCAGGGCCGGGTGGCGGCGCTGGAGGAGCTCTCGGCGGTGGACGGCGCCAAGATGACCGACGCGGTGGCCGTGCTCCGGCGCTGGGCCCTGGCCAAGGGGCTCACCCCGAGCGAGACCGCCTACGTGTCCGGCGGCCGCGACCGGGGAGAGCTGCGCTTCGTCTCCGCCGGGGACGACAGCGCCTTCCGGGTCCACTGGATCTCACCGGACATGAGCGAGACCCGGCGGCGGCAGCTCGCCGAACGGCAGAGCAAGGCCCCCGACCTGGTGGTGGTGGAGTCGCAGCAGCCCTGGGAGTGCGCGGGCTGCAGCGACACCGGCCCCTACATGATCACGGAGAACGCCGGGCCACACTGCCTGACCTGCGCGGACATGGACCACCTCGTCTTCCTCCCGGCGGGCGACGCGGCGCTCAGCCGGCGGGCGAAGAAGGAGAGCGGACTGGCCGCCGTGGTGGTCAGGTTCAACCCCCGGCGCAGGCGTTACGAGCGGCGGGGCATCCTGGTCGAGGAGGCCGCGCGGGAGCGGGCCGAGGAGCAGTGCCTGGCCGACGAGGAGCTACGGCCGCGCCGCCGCGAGCGCGACCGGGAGCGGCGGGCCGGCGAGGACGTGGAGTTCCAGGCCGGGATGGCCAGGGAGATCACCCGGCTGTTCCCCGGCTGCCCGCCCGAGCGGGCCGAGGAGATCGCCCGGCACGCCGGGCAGCGAGGCAGCGGCCGGGTGGGCCGGACCGCCGCCGCCAAGGTGTTCGACGAGAACGCGATCACACTGGCCGTGGTGGCCTCGGTGCGGCATCTCGACACCGACTACGACCGGCTGCTGATGTCGGGGGTGCCCCGCGCCGAGGCCAGGGAGCGGATCCGGACGGCCATCGACCGGGTGCTGGGCCACTGGCGCGCGACTGTCGGTGCCCCCTTGCACAATGGCTCCCATGGAGAAGTGGCGTGAGGTCCGTCAGACGCTGCGCGAGTCCGCGCTGAGCCTGCCGGAGACCTACGAGGACCATCCGTGGGGCGAGAGCGTCATCAAGGTCAACAAGAAGATCTTCGTCTTCCTCGGCGTCGAGGAGCCGGCCGGGAAGTGGAGCCCGGCCGTCAGGGTGAAGCTGCCGGAGTCCAACGGCCACGCGCTCTCCGTGGCGGGCGCGGCGCCCTCGGGATACGGGCTCGGCAGGGCGGGGTGGGTGACGATCCCGCTGATGGGCGTGCTGCCGGAGACCGAGGTGCTGCTCGACTGGGTCGAGGAGAGCTACCGGGCGGTCGCCCCCAAGAAGCTCGTCGCCAGGCTCGACGCCACCGGTCCGCTGCGCTGACGCCAGGCGCCCACCGACCCCGCCGCACTGACGCCAGGCGTCCACCGGCCTGGCCCTGCCTGGCCGCTCCCGGGCGCTCACCGGCCCCGCCGTGCCGACCCCGGGTGCCCACCGGCCCCGATGGTCCGGTGACCGGCGCCGCAGGCGGGCCGTAACCGCGAGCAGATATCCGACAGACCGGCAGTGGACCGGCGTAAACGCCTTTTCACCGTGACTTTCCCTGTTTAGTGGACTCCGCCTCGGCATGGCGCCACGAAGCCCTCCTCAGTGGCTGTAAGGATCTCCAATGTCACGCTGAGTCACCAAGCGGACGGGCATGGGCCGTATTCCGGCCCGCGAGTTAGTCGCGGCCGCGGGCCGCGTTCCGGAAGGAACGGTATCTCCATATGTTCATGTCCAATCCCCGGAGGGGAGCCACCGCCACCCGTCCCCGGCCGATGCGGAGGCTGGCGACCCTGACCCTGGCCGGATCTCTCTCCATGACCCTGACCACCGCCGTCGCCCCGCCCGTGTTCGCGGCCGACGACCCGCACAGGGGGCGTGACCCGCGGAACGCCACGCTCAGGGATGAGGCCGACAGGAGGTGCTCGCCCGGCAACTTCTTCAGGTTCCACTCCTTCAAGCCGAGGAACTTCTTCGTTCCCCGCACCCGCTTCATCGACGGCCCCGGCGGCACGATGACCGCGTCGGTCCGGCGGCAGCACCGGGTCTACTTCGAGGTCGAGATCGAAAGGGAGAAGAATTCCGAGATCGACAGGCTCCATACCGACACCACCGCCAGGACCGTCGGCACCAACACCTTCACCGACGCCGACACGCGCGCCCTGCTCCGCCGCCTGCGCAACAACGTCAACCCCCTGCTCGCCGAGGAGCTCATCGTCGAGACCGGGCACGACTACACGCAGGAAGTCAGCGACGGGATGTACGGCAACCTGTGGTACCGCGTCTTCGGCTACCGGATAGGTTTCTCGTCGTGGCACCAGCTCGAGGACTGCACCTCGCACCTGGTCACCACCGGTATCGCCAGCGTCCCCGCGAGAGTGGAGGGCTGGAGATACTGGGAGACCAAGCACCCGATGTACAAGGGCCGCCGCCTGTCCGACAAGTGAGCCACCCGCCCGGCGGGCCGGATGCGGCCCGCCGGAGCCGGGACGTGGGCCGGGGCCGGGTCAGGGCTGCTGCACGGCCAGCCTGATCGCGAAGCCGACCAGGAGCAGGCCGGTGGCCTGCTCCACCCGGGCCCGGATCCGGGGCGTGCGGAGCAGGGCGCCGATCCGGTCCACCGCCACGTTGTAGAAGCTGAACCAGAGCAGATAGAGCCCGGCGAAGATGGCCGACAGCAGCATGGCCTGGTTCAGCGTGTCGCCGTGGGCGGGGAGAAACTGCGGCAGGAACGTGACGAAGAACAGCGCGACCTTGGGGTTGAGCGTGTTCGACAGGAAACCGTTACGGACGTGCTGCATCGGGGAGCGGGCCGCCAGGGCGGCGGGCTCCGGGGCCGCGGCCGTGCGGCGGCTGGAGCGCAGGGCCTGGATGCCCAGCCAGAGCAGATAGACGACGCCCACGACCTTCAACACGGTGAAGGCGGTGGCGGAGGCCAGCAGCAGGGCCGACAGCCCGATGGCGGCGGCGGTGGCGTGGACGGTGAGGCCGATCAGGCCACCGAACATGGTCAACAGGCCGGCGGTGCGGCCGAAGGCGAGGGCGTTGCGCGTGATCAGGGCCTGGTCGGGCCCTGGAATCATGATCATTACAAGCGCCGTGACCGCGAAGGTCGTCAGCATGGAACGGGGGTCTCCCTGAACATCGGATGGTGCAGAGCGCCTTGTGGGCGCGCCCATCCTACGCATGCGGGGAGACCCCTCCTCCCACCCGGCCGGGGGGTGGGGGCCCCGGCCGGGCGAGGTGTCACCTGGCGCTGTTGCGGAACGGCCGGGCGGGCCTGCCCAGGTCCGGGGCGCCGAGCAGCTTCTTGGAGGAGACGGCGTAGATGCCGTCGTTGGTGAAGACCCAGACGATCTTGCGGTCCCACTCGACGTAGGTGCCGTGGGTCTGGTTGCCCAGCGCGTAGTCGGGGACGCCCTTGCCGTAACCCGACGGGACGAACTGCGCGACGATCTTGGGGTGCTTCAGGTCGCGGGTGTCGAAGAACTGCACGCCCGCGTTGTAGAACGCGTACGGCAGCAGGCCCTGCCGGGGGTCGCCGGGCGAGGTGTAGTAGCCCGAGCGCTTGGGGCCGAAGCTGCCGCCGCGCTGGCAGTAGTCGTCGAACGGGGCGCCCGCGGCGGGCCGGGGCCGGGGCAGGGCGCCGACGATGCGGGGCCGGGCCGGGTCACGGACGTCGATCTGGAAGATGTCCTTGTAGGGCTCGTGGCAGTCCTCGCCCAGCGGGTAGCCGGACACGTAGATCATGCCGGTCTTCTCGAACTGGGAGACGTCCACGTTGTCGGCCTCGGTGCCGCCGACCGACATGGGCAGGTCCAGGTGGGCGACCTCGCTCATCTTGGCGGGGTTGGAGATGTCCAGCACCGACAGGCCGTAGCCGCCCAGGGCCGCGAAGCCGTACCTGCCGCCCTCCTCGACCGGCTTGGGGACGGCCAGCGGCATGCGCGCGCCCATCCAGGAGGTCTGGTTGCCGCAGCGCGGGTTCCTGGCGTAGTCGGCGGACTCGTCGGCGACCTGGCCCTTCCGGTGCCACTCACCGATCTTCTTCGGCCTGGCCGGGTCGGACATGTCGTAGGCCTGGTAGCCGGCCGAGTACAGGTAGGTGGGCACCTCGGTGTTGCTCCAGGTGTCCAGCGGAGCCGCGGCGACGAACATGTACTTGCCGCCGGTCCAGTACGGCACGTCCAGCGAGCCGGAGCCCTGCTGCGGCCCGTCCACCGGCGCGTTCAGCGGATTGTCCGCCGAGCCGTCGGTGGTGACGGTGGCCAACAGCTTCCAGTCCTTCTTGCGCGGGCCGTCGAGCCGGTAGACCTTGAAGCCCTTGAAGCTCGTGGTCTCACGGAGCTTCCGGACGCCCTCGGGGTTGTGGAACTTGGAGTGCTCCACCGAGTCGCCCAGCTCGCCGACCTGGCGCTTCTGCTCGAAGCTCTGGACCATGACGTAGGCGCCGAGCCTGGCGTTCCACTGGATGGTGGAGGCGCCCCAGTAGTCGTGGGCCTTCCAGTCCTTGCCGTCCTTGAGCTCGACGTTCTCGCCGTACTCGGCCTTGACGTCGCCGCGGCTGAGCGACTCGACGATCTTGACCTTCCTGACGTCGGTCACGTCGTAGACGCGGGCCTCGCTCCGGTCGTACTGGAACAGGTAGCGGCGGCCGTCGAAGTCGACGATGTTCTGCCAGCTGTGGAAGTAGTCCGGGGTGAACGCGGGGCCGCGGTAGGCGGCCTCCAGCTTGATCGGGCCCTCGATGTAGGACTCCGGGTCGTAGCCCTTGGTCCTGCCGAAGATGTCCTGGGCACCGCCGGGGAAGGAGAAGCGCTCCTCTCCCGCCGGGGTCAGGGACGGGTGCCGGAAGGTGCCGTCGAGCTGCATGCCGTAGGTGCCGGGCTGGGGGTCGGCCGGGCGGCGGTCGCCGCAGACCGAGGGGATGCCGGGATCGTCGGGGGCCGCTGCCCGCACCGCCGTCCCGGAGACGAGGACGAGACCCGCGACGCCGGAAGTGATCAGGGCATGCCGGAGGAAGTGGCGCATGGCGCGACCTTTCACAGGAAAGGAAGGAACGCCCTCAGGGTCCTGGTTCCGCCCACCTCCGGCCACGCCCCGTTCCATGGGATGGAACCGGGAGGGTTCCATCCCATGGAACGCCGCCTCTCAGGTGACGGCCAGGCGCTGCTGGTAGCGCTCGTCGCGCCAGTGCTCCTTGTCCAGCACCTCGGCCAGGATGGCGGCCGCGTCGTAGACGTCGACGTAGCGGATGTAGAGCGGGGCGAAGCCGAAGCGCAGGATGTCGGGGGCGCGGAAGTCCCCGTGGACGCCGCGGTCGATCAGTGCGCGCATGACCGGGTAGCCGTCGGGGTGGCGGAGGCTGACCTGGCTGCCGCGGCGCTCCGGGTCGCGGGGGGTGACCACCTCAAGGCCGTACGGCGCGCACAGCTCCTCGACCAGGTCGATGAAGAGCGACGTCAGCGCCACGCTCTTGGCCCGGACCTGGTCCAGGTCCACCCGCTCCCAGATGTCCAGCGAGGCGTTGAGCGGGGCGAAGGACAGCACGTGCGGGGTGCCCACGGTGAAGCGCCGGATGCCCTCGGCGGGGCGGTAGCCCGGTTCGAACGCGAACGGCGCCGCGTGGCCGTGCCAGCCGGTCAGCATCTGCTCGGCCTCGGCGTGGTGACGCGGGTGGGCGTAGACGAACGCCGGGGCCCCGGGGCCGGCGTTGAGGTATTTGTAGGTGCACCCGACCGCGAAGTCGGCCTGCGACACGTCGACCCGGTAGGCGCCGGCGCTGTGGCACAGGTCCCAGATCATCAGGGCGCCCGCCGCCTGGACCCGCGCGGTCACCGCGGCGGTGTCGTGGCGCTCCCCGGTCCGGTAGTCCACCTCCGACATCAGCACGCAGGCGACGTCGTCGGCCAGCACCTCGTCGAGGACCCCGAGGTCGCGGACCTCGTAGCCGCCCACCGCCTTGACCAGCCCTTCGACCACGTAGCGGTCGGTCGGGAAGTTGGCCAGGTCGGAGACGACCACCCGGCGGCCGGGGCGCAGGCGCATCGCGGCCGAGACGGCCTTGACGATCGCGATCGAGGTGGTGTCGCCCACCGCGACCTGCCCGGGGCCCGCGCCGATCATCGGGGCCAGGCGGTCGCCGGTGGTCAGCGGCAGGTCGAACCAGCCGGCGGAGTTCCAGCCGCCGACCAGTTGCCGGCCCCACTCCTCCGTCACGACCCGTGCCGTCGCGGCCGAGGCCGCCACGGGCATGGCGCCGAGCGAGTTGCCGACCAGATAGATCGTTTCGTCAGGCAGGACGAACTCGTCCCTGAGGTGCTTGAGGGGGTCGTCGGCGTCGAGGGCGGCGCAGTCCGCGCGGCTGATGGTCACGAATCATCTCCGGGTTAGGTGCTTACCAGCCCTTCTATCATCCCGACATCGGCGGAGGCCAGGATATTGGGCCGTTCCGGGACGCGGAACCTCCGTCCGGCGGGTGGGGAAGTCGGAGCCACTGCGTCCACAGGGGCCGGCCGGCCCCTGTGGACGCAGTGGGTGTGGACGTCGACGACCGGGGGCTACCCCTTGCCCGGGTGGAGCACGCCGCAGCCGTCGCAGGTGCGGGCCTTCTCGTCGTCGTAGAAGGCCTGGAAGATCGGCGGCAGGTCGGCCACGATGTCACGGACCTGGAGCTCGACCTCGTGGACCACGGCGTCGCACTCCAGGCAGTACCACCGGAACTTCTCCAGCACGCCCTCCGGCCTGACCCGCTCCACCAGGAAGCCGACCGAGCCCTCCTCCGGCCGCTGCGGCGAGTGCGGCAGGCCCGCCGGGAGCAGCCACATCTGGCCCTCGCGGACGTGGACGGTCTCCGGCCCCTCGGGCGTCATGACGTTGATGTGCATGTTGCCGCGGACCTGGTAGAACAGCTCCTCGTAGGGGTCGACGTGGAAGTCGGTCCGCGCGTTCGGGCCGCCGACGACCATCACGATGAGGTCACCGGCCCCCTCGAATATGATCTTGTTGCCCACCGGCGGCTTGAGCAGGTGCGCGTGCTCGTCGATCCACTTGCTGAAGTCGATGGGGGGGATCACTGGCGTTCCTCCGGTCGGTGGGCCACGGCCTGAATCTCGATGAGCAGGTGAGGGTGGGGAAGCTGGTGGACGGCCACGGTGGTGCGGGTCGGGCCGCTCTCGTCGAAATACTCCGCGTAGACGGCGTTGTATCCGTCGAAGTCGTCCATGTCCACCAGATAGGTGGTGATCTGGACGAGGTCGCTCAGGTCTGCCCCGACCGCCCGGAGGATGTCGCCGATGTTCTCGATCACGGCCCGGGTCTGCACGGCGATGTCGAGCTTCATCGCGCCGGACCCGTCGGCCTCGGCTCCGGCGATCGTGTCGTCCGGCCGGCGGGAGCTGGTGCCGGACACGTATATGAGGTCCCCGGCCCGCTTGACGTGCGGGAACCTCCCGCGCGGCGTGGCCTTCCCGCTGACGACGAGTCCGTCGCTCATGACTGTCCTCCCACGACGTCGGACGGGACCTGTGCGGCGGTGAACGAGACCGAGCCCAGGTGCTGGACCTCGACCCTGACGTGGGCGCCGGGGATCAGCGGCTCGGCGGGCGTGGCGGCCCCGGCGAGCAGGATCCACCCGGGCTCCAGGACCACCCCGTGGGCCGCGGCCAGGCGCGCGGCCTCCACGACGGCCCGGCGCGGATCTCCGAGGATGGCGCCGGTGGACCCGGTCTGGACGGGACGGCCGTCGACCTCGAAGACGACGCCGAGGTTCCACCGGGCGGGGTCGTAGGGCCGCCACGGACCGACCACGTATCCGGCGGCCGAGGTGTTGTCGGCGATCACGTCCGGCAGGGAGAACCGGAAGTTCTCATAGCGCGAGTCGATGATCTCGATGCCGGGGGCGACCGCCGCGACAGCGCCGGGCGCGAGGGCGTCGGCGACCGTGGCGATGCGGTGGCCGATCAGGTAGACGACCTCCGGCTCGACACGAGGGTGGATGTAGCACGAAATATCGGCGTATGAGCCGTCGAGGACGGCCGACGACTCCGGCACCCGGCCGAAGATCACGTCGTGCACGCCCATCTGGCGGCGCTTGCCCTCGCTGGTGAAGCCCAGCTTCACCCCCGACAGCCGGTCGCCCCGCTCCAGCCGGAGCCGGAGCAGCTCCTCCTGGACCCGGTAGGCGGCGGCCACGTCGTAGCCCTGCCCGGGCTGCGGCACCGCGCGGACCGTGCGCGCGGCCTCGTCCAGCACGGCGGCGAGTCCGCGGATGTCGGTCACCGCTCCCCCTCCACTCCGGTGAGGCCGATCGCGCCGGTCGCGGGGCCCGCCCCACGGCCGGCGCCGGATGCCTCCGTCATCGCTCTCCCTCCGCCCGCGCCAGGTCCAGCGCGATGTCCACGATCATGTCCTCCTGCCCGCCGACCATCCGGCGGCGGCCCGCCTCGGTCAGGATCGTCCGGGTGTCGACCCCGTAACGCGACGACGCCGCCTCGGCGTGACGCAGGAAGCTGGAGTAGACCCCGGCGTAGCCGAGCGTCAGCGTCTCCCGGTCCACCCGGACCGGCCGGTCCTGCAGCGGCCTGATCAGGTCGTCGGCCGCGTCCATCAGGGCGTGCAGGTCGCAGCCGTGCTCCCAGCCCATCAGGTCGGCCACCGCGACGAACACCTCGATCGGGCAGTTGCCCGCGCCCGCGCCCATCCCGGCGAGAGAGGCGTCGACCCGGTAGGTGCCGTTCTCGACCGCGACGACCGAGTTGGCCACGCCCAGGCCCAGGTTGTGGTGGGCGTGGATGCCGATCTCCGTCCCCTCGTCGAGCACCGAGCGGTAGGCGCGGACCCGGTCCCGGACCCCGTCCATGGTCAGCCGGCCGCCGGAGTCGGTCACGTAGACGCACTGCGCGCCGTACGACTCCATGAGCTTGGCCTGCCGCGCCAGTTCCTCGGCGGGCGCCATGTGGGACATCATCAGGAACCCGGCGACGTCCATGCCGAGCTCGCGCGCGGTGGCGATGTGCTGGGCGGAGATGTCGGCCTCGGTGCAGTGGGTGGCGACCCGGACCGAGGTCACGCCGAGCGCGTGGGCACGCCTGAGGTCGTGGATGGTGCCGATGCCGGGCAGCAGCAGGGTCGTCAGCCTCGCCCGCCGTACGGCTCCCGCGACCGCCTCGATCCACTCGTCGTCGGTGTGCGCGCCCGCGCCGTAGTTGAAGCTGCCTCCCGCGAGGCCGTCACCGTGGGCGATCTCGATGGCCGCCACGCCGGCGGCGTCCAGCGCGGCGGCGATCTCGGCGGCCTGGGCCGTGGTGTAGCGGTGCCGGATGGCGTGCATGCCGTCCCGCAACGTCACGTCCTGGACATAGAGCCTCACGCGCCCACTCCTGTCTCGACGCTCTGCCCGGTGCGGTCCGGCCGCTCCGCCAGCCGTTCGGCGGTGCGCAGCGCGGCCGAGGTCATGATGTCCAGGTTCCCCGCGTAGGCGGGCAGGTAGTGGGCCGCGCCCTCCACCTCCAGGAAGACGCTCACCTTGGTCCCGCCGGTCCGGCTCCCGTCGGGCAGCGGCTCTCCGGCCGGGACCCTCTCGAACTGCACGTCCTGCTTGAGCCGGTAGCCCGGCACGTAGTCGCGGACCCTGTCCACCATGGCCCGTACGGCTCCCGCCACAGCGGCCTCGTCGCAGTCGTCGACCAGGCAGTAGACCGTGTCACGCATGATCAGCGGCGGCTCGGCCGGGTTGAGGACGATGATCGCCTTGCCCTTGGCCGCCCCGCCGACCTCCTCGATCGCCCGCGAGGTCGTCTCGGTGAACTCGTCGATGTTGGCGCGGGTGCCGGGTCCGGCGGACCTGGAGGCGATCGAGGCGACGATCTCGGCGTAACGGACGGGGACCTGTGAGGCCACCGCCGCCACGATCGGGATCGTCGCCTGCCCGCCGCAGGTGACCATGTTGAGGTTGCGCTCGCCGAGGTGGTCGTCCAGGTTGACCGGCGGCACCACGTAGGGCCCGACGGCGGCGGGGGTCAGGTCGATGACCCGCTTGCCGTGCGCGCTGAGCACCCGGTCGTTGTGCAGGTGCGCCTTCGCGGAGGTCGCGTCGAGGACGAGGTCCACACCGGCGAAGCCGGGCAGCCCGACCAGGCCCTCGACCCCTTCGTGGGTGGTGGCCACCCCACGGCGGCGGGCCCGGGCCAGGCCGTCGGAGTCGGGGTCGATGCCCGCCATGGCGACGACCTCCACCCGCTCCGACAGCAGCGCCTTGAACATCAGGTCGGTGCCGATGTTCCCGGAACCGATGATCGCGATCTTCACCCGCTCCGCGGGCGGCGGCGTGGCCGCACCGGTGTCGCCGAGGGTCATGAGAACACCGCCCGCACCGAACCGAGACCGTCGATGACGGCCTCGAAGACGTCGCCGGGCTCGACGGGCACCATCGGGCCGAGCGCGCCGGTGAGCACGATGTCCCCGGCGCGCAGCGGGAAGTCCCTGCCGCCCAGCGCGTTGGCCAGCCAGACGGCGGCGTTCAGCGGGTGCCCCATGCAGGCCGCGCCCGCGCCGGTGGAGACCTCCTGCCCGCGGCGGCTCATGGTCATCCCGGCCAGCCGCAGATCCAGGCCGGCGAGCGGGACGGGCGTGTTGCCCAGGACGAAGGCGCCGCTGGAGGCGTTGTCGGCGATGGTGTCGACGAGCGCGATGTCCCACCCCGCGATCCGGCTGTCGACGATCTCGATCGCGGGCAGCGCGAAGTCGACGGCCCGGATGACCTCCGCCACCGTGAACGGCCCGCCGACCAGGTCGCTCTTGAGGACCAGCGCGACCTCGGCCTCGGCCCTGGGCTGCAGGAAGCGGCCGGCCGGGATGGGCAGGCCGTCGAGGCAGGCCATGTCCGCGAAGAGCATGCCGAAGTCCGGCTCGTCGATCCCGAACTGCTTCTGCACCGCCGGGCTCGTGATACCGATCTTCCGCCCGACCAGCCGCCGCCCGTCGTCCAGCGCCCGCCGGGTGTTGATCTCCTGTACGGCGTAGCCGGTCTCGGCGGTCCCGACCGGCAGCGTCTCACGCACCGGCGGGCAGGGCTTGCCGCTCCGGGCCGCCTCCAGCAGCCGGTCGGCCGCCTCGGCGAGCACGTCGGTCGCCTCGCTCCACTCAGTCATGTCCCGGCTCCAGCTTGATCGTGATCGTGGTGGGTTCGGAGTAGAAGTCCAGCGAGTGCGTGCCGCCCTCCCGGCCGATGCCCGACAGCTTCACCCCGCCGAACGGGGTGCGCAGGTCCCGCAGGTACCAGGTGTTGACCCAGACCAGCCCGGCCTCCAGCGACCGGGCGACCCGGTGGGCCCTGTTCAGGTCGGCGGTCCAGACCGTCGCCGCCAGGCCGTAATCGCTGTCGTTGGCCAGCTCGACCGCCTCGGCCTCGGTGTCGAACGGGGCGATGTGGCAGACCGGGCCGAAGATCTCCTCCCGGTTCACCCGGGAGTCGCGGGACAGGCCGGTCAGCACCGTCGGCTCGACGTAGTAGCCGCCGTCGCGGTCGTCCCCGAAGTGCGGCACGCCACCCCCGGCATGGATCCGGGCCCCCTCGTCCTTGGCCAGCCCGTAGTAGGAGAGCACCTTGTCCCGGTGCTCCGCCGAGATCATCGGCATCATCGTGGTGTCCTCGTCCGCGGGGCGCCCGAACCTCAGCTCCCCCGCCCGCTCGGCCAGCCGCGCGGTGAACTCCTCGAAGACGGGCCGCTCCACGTAGAGCCGCTCGGTGCACAGGCAGACCTGGCCGCCGTTGGTGAAGACCGACCGCACGCTCCCCTCGACGGCCGCGTCCAGGTCGGCGTCGGCGAAGACCAGCCCGGCGTTCTTGCCGCCCAGCTCGAACGAGACCGGCTTGACCCGGTCCGCCACACTCTTCATGATCGTCGACCCGGTACGGCTCTCGCCGGTGAAGGTGACCGCGTCCACCCCCGGGTGCTCCACCAGGAACTGGCCGGTGGAGCCGGCGCCGAACCCGTGCACCACGTTCAGGACACCGGGCGGCAGGCCGATCGAGGCGGCGATCTCCGCCAGCACCGCGACCGAGCCCGGCGTGTGCTCCGAGGGCTTGACCACGATGGTGTTGCCCGCGACGAGCGAGGGGCCGATCTTCCAGGTCGCCAGCAGGAACGGCAGGTTCCACGGCACGATCACCGCGACCACGCCCAGCGGCCTGCGCACGGTGTAGCTCAGCACGTCCTTCAGGTGGAAGGCGCTCTCCGGGCGCTGGGCGGCGATCTCGGCGAAGGACCGGAAGTTCGCCGCGCCCCGCGGGATGTCCAGCGTCCGGGTCTGGGTGATCGACTTACCGGTGTCGGCGATCTCCGCGGCCACCAGATCCTCGAAGCGCTCCTCGATCGCGTCGGCGAGACGGCGCATCCAGGCGGCCCGCTCGGCCACCGGCAGCGCCGCCCATCCCGGCAGGGCCGCGCGGGCGGCGGCGACCGCCCGGTCGACGACCGCCCGGTCCGCCTCGTGGACCCGGCGGACCGGGCGGCCGGTCACCGGGTCGTGCGTGGCGAACGTCGCGCCCTCGGCCGCCGGCACCCCACCGATGAAGTGGGTTACCTGGTCAGACAAGACTTCTCCTCACGATAGGACCCCGATGGGTCACTAGGTATGGGTATAGAGGTGGGAGCCGTTCATCGGCAACAATGCGTTCCGTGAAACGGAACCCAGACCGCCTCTCGATGCTGGAGAAGTCGTGGCTCGTGCTCGACTCGTTCCGCCCCACGGGAGGCCCCCTGCGCCTGGCCGACGTCGCCGAACGCTGCCACCTGCCCAAGACCACGGCCTTCCGGCTGCTCACCGAGCTCACCGAGATCGGCGCGGTCGCCCGCCGCGAGGACGGCTACTACCTCGGCCGCCGGCTCTTCGAGCTCGGTTGCATCGTGCCCCTCGAACGAGATCTGAGACACGCGGCGCTGCCCTTCATGCACGACCTCTACGAGGCGACCCACGAGACCGTCCACCTGGGCGTGCGCGACGGCCTGGACGTCGTCTACGTCGAGAAGATCCGCGGCCAGGAGGCGTTCGCCCTGCCCTCCCGTGTCGGTGGGCGGCTCCCGCTGACCTGCACCGGGATCGGCAAGGCCCTGCTGGCCTTCTCCGGGCCCGACCTGATCGACGAGGTCCTCGGCCGTCCCCTGCGCCGCCTGACCCCTCACTCGATCGTGGACCCGCAGCGGCTTGAGGAGACCATCGGCCAGATCCAGGCGGCGGGCCTGGCCTACGAACGCGAGGAGGCCCAGCTCGGCGGGGCCTGCATCGCGGCCCCCGTGTTCGGCGACGGCATGGCCGTCGCCGCCCTGTCCGTCTCCGTCCCGCTGGCCCGCTTCCAGCCCACCCGGCTGGCCCCCGTCGTCAAAGCCGCGGCGCTGGGCATCTCCCGCGCGCTGGCCAGGACCATCTGACCGGCCCGGCGGGCGGGCGGGCCTCGCCGGGTCTCCACGCGACATCGCACCAGGTGCGCCTCAATCGGCGGCTCGCAACTGGAACTGCAGGTCGGAGGCGTCTGGCGCCTCCAGGGCCGACACCACGGTCAGACCGGCGGCCGCGGCAAGGCCCTCGAACCCTGAGCGGGTGTACCAGTGCAGCACCCAGGGGCGGTCCACGACGGTGCTCTCGCCGTCGCGGTAGCGCTCGTAGCGCAGCACCGCCGTCTGCGTCCGCGTGGAATCGCTACGCTCCTCGGACAGCATCGAGACACGCAGCTCAGCACCGTCGTCCGCCGTAGCGGTGCGCACCCGGCCGATCTGCTCGGCGGGTGTGGGCGACGGGACGAACAGCGGCACCAGGGCGGTGCCGCCCACGGCGAGGTGGTCGCGGATGCCGCGGAGGGCGGCCAGCGCGGTGGAGTCGTCGGGGAGCAGGTTGAAGGTCGGCCCGGCGAGGAAGATCGCACGGTAACGGCGTGGCAGATCGAGCGCTTCCATGCGCTGGTGGTGGACGACGACATCGACGCCCTGCTCCCGCGCCCGGCGGCGGCACCGGTCCAGCATGTCCGCCGAGGCGTCAACGCCCTCGACGTCCAGACCGCGGCGGCGCAGGTCGAGCAGCGGGTCGCCGTCTCCGCACCCTACGCTTCAGCCGGATGCCCGGCGACATGATTTTCGGCTCCTCACCCCCCTCGGCCGGCCGCCGCCGTCGGAGCCGTGAGCGTGGAGGTGGAGCAAAGTAGTTTTGACTACGAACTAAGGTCGATTTGTAGACCTCGCGATCACATCATCCCGGGCACGCTTAAATAGAGGATTTATATCCTCGAACGCCTTTTGTTTGTTCTGCCGGAAATGGCGATATTGATCCAGCTGTGGGGCTAACGTGGCAGATGATATTGACAGGATTTCGGACGGACCTGAGCTCGGAGAGCAGGACGTCCGGCGGTAGAAAAAGGATCTGTTACGTGAGTCCATCCCCCAAGTCGCTTCCGATGACAGGGTTTCTGTTCTCCGCCGTCGGTGTCGGCGGCGTGGTCCTGCAGATGCTGGCCGTCGCCTACCCCGATGGCGACCCCGCCAAGGCGCGCGAAGCCGCGCGGCTGTTGCGGCAGCTGGCCAAGCGAGTGGACGTCAGCCTGGACGACGTGGAGGAGGTCGCGGGCAAGGTGTGGCGGCCGCCCAACTCCGGCGCGGGCATCGACGCCTTCAGGAAATACTTCAACAACGAGATCGCGCCCTATCCGCCGCGGACGTCCGCGTACATCCGCGGGCTGGCCGACGCGGTCGACGACTACGCGGGCATGCTGGAGCAGACCCAGCACGCGCTCCGGACGATGGCCATGATCCAGTGGATCGAGCTGCTGATGTTCTTCTGCTGGCCGGCGATCGACAAGAAGGTCCAGGTGATGATCAACTGGGCGATGCGCAGGTCGCAGGCACGGCTGCTGCTCAAGATGTTCAATCATGCGGTGGGGAAGCGGTTCATCTACGCCGCGGGCGGCAGCCTCGCCTACACGGTCCTGGACCAGGCGGTCGTTGACGGGCTCAAGTTGGCCAGAGGCGAGGACCTGGGGTCGTGGGGCGACCGCGGCGAGTACATGTTGAAGAACTTCGCCGCGGCCATGGTCTTCTACCACGTGGATCCCGCCAATTTCGGAAAGGCCGCGAACCTGCTGCCGAAGAACCAGGCGGCGCAGAACGCCGTCGTGTTCTTGACCGGCTCCACCATCTTCAGCACCACGGCGAACGCGCTCAACCGGCCCGGCGACGTGATCGACGATCCGGCCGGCCTGTTGCCCACGTGGGAGCAGATGCTCGCCAAGCTGGGGGTCGCCGCAGGCCAGGACCAGTTCAGGCGCTGGCGCGGATACTGACCGCCGGTGACCACGTAGCTAGTCCCGGCTGAAACGCCTGACCCCGTCGGCGAACGGGGTCAGGCCGTCCGTCATCATCCCGGCCAGCCGCGCGGTCAGGTCCGTGGCGGCGGCGCCGGCGGCGGCGAGCACCGCCTCCGCCAGCGCGTCCGCGCCGAGCCGCATCGCCCGCGGGTCGATGCGCAGGCTGCCGAGCGCGCCGGTCGGCAGCACCTCGGCCCTCACCTGACCATTGGCCGCCTCACCTCGGCCGCGGATGGCGTTGAGGCCCTCCTGCAATTCTTCCAGCGGCCGAGTTTCGGCCTGGAACTGGGCGAGAAGGCGGCGCATTTCCTCGTCGAGGAAGGATGTGCCGTCGTCCGGTGTGATCATCAGGTCTCCAGGAAACGTCAGGGGTTGAACTTCTTGTCCGACTTCGAGTACTCGGGCGGGTCGGACACTTTCGGCAGGGATTCGATGCTGGCCCAGTTCGCGACCTCGAAGCCGATCCTCATTCCGGCCAGCCGTTCGGCGACCGCGGGATAGACGTCGCGTAGCGCGTTGACGTACGTCTCGGATTTCTTCAACGCCGTGGAATAGCCCTGCCTGAACGTGTTCGCCGTCTCGTCCGTGCCGGCGAAATCGCCCAGCGCGGCGATGGCGTCGAGAATCCGGCGGACGTCCTTCACCAGCTCGTCGTGCTCGGCGACGAATCCGCCGGCCGCCTTCGTGAAGATGCTCCCGTGGACATCGACGTTCGGCATGCCCGGACGTTCGAGACCAGGCGAGGTCGGCGGAGGGGTGGGGGTGGGGTACGTGGGCGTGGGACTCGACGTGGGCGTCGGCGTCGGGGTGGCGGTCCCCGTGGGGGTGGGTGACGGTGTGGGCGATGAGGATGGAGTGGATGAACCCGTCTCAGACATGGCATTTCTCCTCGTCGATACGCCTTACCGTGCCGCCGCGCAGGCGCGGGAGACAGCCACCCCCGCATTACCTACACTAGCTGTAGGAATAGTGTACTTTGTGGCGGCCGGGCACGGGTCCTGGTGATCGACCTCACGTGAGGGCTACGCGGCCGGCGGCGAGTCCATGGAGCCCCGGCCGAAAGGGGAGCCGCGTCATCGGCCGGCACGGCTCGCAACTCTTGCGGCTCAGCGGGTATGCGGTTCACTGGTCGTCCCACCCGATCAGTCCGCAGGAGGATCCCATGGAAGCCCGCACCGAGACGGTCACCGTCGCCGACGGCACGTTCGACCTGCACCTGTGGCTGCCGGAGAGCGGCCGGGGGCCGGTCGTCCTGTTGATCCAGGAGGTCTGGGGGGTCGGCCCCTACATCAGGAAGGTCGCCGAGGACCTCGCGGAGCTCGGATACGTCGTCGGCGCGCCCGACCTGTTCTGGCGGCTGCGGCGCAACTGGGTGGCCGACCACGACGAGGCCGGGCTGGCGGCGTCGATGAAGGTGGCCTCCGAGTTCGACGTCCCGCACGGGGTGTCCGACTCGGCCCTGGCGCTGGCGCACCTGAAGGGGCTGCCCGAGGCCGAGGGAGGGGCCGCGACGGTGGGGTTCTGTCTGGGCGGCTCGATCGTCTACCTCCTGGCGGCCACCACCGAGGTGGACGCGGTGCTGTCGTTCTACGGCTCCGCCGTACCGGACGCCGCCGGCCTGATGGAGAAGATCACCTCTCCGGTGCTGTTCGTGTTCGGCGGCTCCGACCCCTACATCCCCCGCGAGCAGGTCGCCAAGGTGGAGGAGGCCGCGGCGGGGCGGCCGGACATCGAGATGCACGTCGCCGAGCAGGCCGGGCACGCCTTCCACAACCACGAGGCGCCCCAGTTCTACGACCCCGAGGCCGCGCCGGTCGCCTGGGACCGGGCCGTGGGCTTCCTCAGGCGCCATCTCGGGTAGCCGCCCGGCGCGGATGACATTCCGGGCGGAGACCCTTACCTGAAGGTCACCTTCCCGTAACCGCAGGGGCCGCCCGGCGGGGGGCCCGGACCCGGCATCATTGCCCCATGTACCAGGTGTGGCAGGTATGGGGAAATATCATCATCACGGCTGTGGTGGCGCTCCCGCTGGCCCTCGCCGCCGCCCGCCTCCTCGCCCTCCGCCGCCTCCGCGCCGGCCATCCCCTCCCCGTCCGCACGGCCGTCGCCGACGTCGCCGTGGCGGCCGGGACCGCCCCCTGGATCTGGATGATCCTCACCCCGGCGGCGGGCCCCGGCGGCTTCAGCCTCGTCCCCTTCAGGGACCTGTGGGCGGTGCTTCAGGGGCCGGGTGAGACAGCGTTCGTGCAGGTCGGGGGCAACCTTCTGGTCTTCGCCGCACTCGGCGCGATGCTCCCGGTCCGCTCGGCGCGCTCCGCCTCACTCACCAGGGTCGCCGCCGTGGCCGCCGCGGCGTCACTCACCGTCGAACTCCTCCAGTACGGCCTGCGGCTGGGCCGGGTGAGCTCCGTCGACGACGTGCTGGTCAATACAGCGGGTGCTGTTCTGGCCGCGACCATCACCCGGCGATGGTGGGCCCAGCCAATAGCGGCTAGGACCGTTCCACGGTAACGGACCGGGAAAACTCCCGGAGATCGTCACACAGGCACGATCCTCTCAAAAGAAGCACGGGACCAACCTCTGCATCTGTGCGATCGTGGACAAGACGGGGCAAGTTCTCTGGAGACGCCAAACCCGGTTGGTGACAGAGGGTGATCAAACGTGCAGCAGTCCCCGGTTCCTCCCGAGCCCCCGATCTATCGGCGCATCGCCGACGGGCTTCGCGAAGCGATCCTGTCCGGCGAGCTCCGAGACGGGGATCGGCTTCCGGGCGAGAACGCCCTGATGGCGGAGTACGGCATAGCCCGCGCGACCGCCAGACAGGCCCTTTCCGTGCTCATCAACGAAGGACTGGCCGTGCCCAAGCGCGGCTCGGGAGTCTACGTCCGCCAGTTCCGGCCGATCAGGCGGCACGGCTCCCGGCGGCTCTCCCATGAACAGTGGGGGCAGGGCCAGGCGATCTGGGAGTCCGACACCAGAGGCCGCCCCTACACCGTGGACGACATGAACATCGACAGGGAGATCGCCGAGGACACCGTGGCCCGGGTGCTCAACAGCACCGAGGTGTGGGTGCGGCGGCGGCGCTACTCGGTGGACGGCCGGCCGGTCCAGCTGTCGGTCTCCCACTTCCCCGCCGCCCTGGTGGAGGACACCCCGATCACACAGCCCGACACCGGGCCCGGGGGCGTCTACGCGCGCCTGGGCGACCTCGGCCACACCCCCGTGCGCTTCAGCGAGGAGGTGCGGGCCCGCATGCCCCATCCTCACGAGACCGTCCAGCTCGACCTGCCGGCCGGCACCCCGGTCATCGTGATCGGCCGGATCGCCTACACCGCGGGCGGCGTCCCGGTCGAGGTCAACGAGATGATCCTCGACGCCGCCTCTTATGTACTCCAATACGACTTCGATTCATAGATCAAGACGATCCGTCAACCGATAGGTTGACCTGTCCCCTGCGATCATTGATTTCTCTAGAGAAGTGCATCACCTTCGGAGGTGGAAGGTCACACGGCCGGGCCTGGGCGCGGGGAAGGTGCGTAGATGTCATTCGACCGACATCTGGCGGAGATCGCCCGGGAGTTCCCCGACTGGACGATCTGGCGGAGTGACGCGGGTCGGTGGTGGGCTACCCGCCACCACCCGCTCACCTCCGACCAGCGTGATCTCGGCTGCGCGATGACCGTCGACGCCGACGACCCGGAAGGACTGCGAGAGCAGTTACGCGATCAACAGGACCGTTCCGACGGGAGGGGTTCCTGGTAGCCGCCCGGTGCCCGGGTCAGCGGATCTCACGCGGCCCCGGCGCCGGGCCCCCAATCGCGGAAGCCCCCGACCCGATCGGGGGCGGGGGCTTCCGCTTGACCTCAGCGGCCGCGGGGCCGTGGCATGCAGGAGGCGGACCGGCCCGTGCGGGCCGCGGCCGTCATTTCCGTGCGGCGTACTCGTCGTCCTCCTTGGCGGCCCGGCCCAGGCTCACCTCGGTGTCGTCGAAGATCTCGGTGCGGTGGTCGCCGCCCTCCTCGACCTCGTCGTCCACGATCACGCGGACGGCCTCGACATCGGACTCGACATCGGACTCGACGTCGGGCCCGGCGACCTCCCCGGCCGGAGCGGCCTCCACGGGGACGGGGGCGGAGGCGGACTGGACGGGGAACAGCGGGAGCACGGAGGCCTCGTCGATCAGGGCCCCGGCGGCGTTCTCCCGGTGCAGCAGATCGCCCAGCACGGCCCCCATCTCGTTGAGGCGGCGCATGACCTCGCGGTGGGTGTCGGTGAGGTAGGTGACCCGCCGGCCGGTCGTCTCGTCGAGGATCGTCGAGCGCTGCTGGGCCGCGGCCAGCGTGGCGTGGGCCTCGGCGTTGGCGGAGGACACCGTCGACTCCGCCTCGGTCCTGGCGCTCTCGATCGTCCGCTCGGCCTCGTTCCTGGCCGAGACGACCATCCGGTCGGCCTCGGCGCGGGCGCCGCGCAGGGTCTCCTCGGACTCCGCGCGCGCCGCGTTGAGGGTCTCCTCGGCGTCGCCGCCGGCCTGGGCGAGCATCTGCTCGGCGGCGGCGGTGGCCTCGGCGACCCGGCGCTCGGCCTCCTGCTGCGCGGCGTTCATGATGCCCTCGGCCCGCTCCAGCGCCGCGCTGACCATCCGCTGGGCCTCTTCAGCGGCGTCTTCGCGCAGTTTGCTGGCCTCGGCGTCGGCGACCTGCCGTTTGGAGGCCGCCTCCTCCTCACCCAGCTTCAGGATCTGGCTGAGCCGCTGGCCCAGCTCGTCGTAGTCTTGCGGAGCGTCGGAGAGCCTCCGCCGGACCTCGGCCAACTCGATCCGGCCCCGCTCGGCCTGCTCGATCGCCCGGGCGAGCCGTTCTTCCAGATCGCGGATCTGGTTGCGGTTGCGGTTCATGTAGTCGTGGACCTGACGACGGTTGTAGCCGCGCATGACGACCTCGAACGAGTCCTCATGCATCAGGTCGGGAAAGCTCTCGTGCTGGTTTGTCATGGCGCTGCCCGTGGAGGTTGTGTGGCGGGAAAGGAGACGTCAGGAGACGACTTTCCTGCTTACTGTCCAAGTCCGCAACCGGAACGCCCGACCTGCTTGCGGAAATATCGGGCAAGCTCACGCACCGTAACATCAATCACATGGACATCAGCCCCTACATCGCCGCCCTCGACGGGGACGCGATCCCCCAGATCCACCCAGATGCCTACGTCGCCCCCGGCGCGGTGGTCGTCGGCCGCGTACGGCTGGGCCGGGCCGCGAACGTCTGGTACGGCGCGGTCCTCCGCGGCGACGACGAGCGGATCGAGGTCGGCGAGGAGTGCAACATCCAGGACCTGTGCTGCCTGCACGCCGACCCCGGCGAGCCCGCCGTGCTGGAGCCCCGGGTCAGCCTGGGCCACAAGGCCATGGTGCACGGCGCGCACGTGGAGACCGGCGCGCTCGTCGGCATCGGCGCCGTCGTGCTCGGCGGGGCCCGGATCGGCGCGGGCTCGCTCGTCGCGGCCGGCGCCCTCGTGGGGCCGGGCAAGAAGATCCCGGCCGGGGTGCTCGTGGCGGGCGTCCCCGGCCGGATCATCCGCGAGCTGACCGACGACGACCGCGCCTCCTTCGCCCGCACCCCCGACAACTACATGGCCAAGGCCGCGCGGCACCGGGCGGCCGTCGCGGTCGCGCCGGGCGAGCGGGCGGGAGATCGCTGACGCGCCGGGCGGGCATCGGTAACATGACCGCCGTGCGGCAGTGGGACGGTTTCGACACCATCGAGAGCGACGTGCGCACCATGGTCGCCGACCACCGGTGGGCGAGGCTCCCGCTGCCCGCCCGCGCCCAGGCCGTCGCGCTGCGCGTCCTAGCCGCCCCGGACGGCGGGCGCTGGCTGTTCGGCGCGCACGCCCGGTGGTACCGGCAGGATCCCGCCGACGGCCGCTGGCACCTGGCGGCGCCCCCGGCCGATCCGGGCTTCCGGGCGGCGGCGCACGTCGTCCACGCCACCACGGCGATCCTGCCGCACCTGGTCCCGACCGGCCCCGACTTCACCACGGACCGGGGGTCGGTCCAGGGGTTCGTCGGACCGGACGTGCCCCCCGAGATCACCGAACGGGTCCGGGAGCTGGTCATCGCCCAGCGCGGCAGGCGCAGGGAGGACTTCCCGCTCCACGGGCCGTCCGCCGCGCTCTTCGCCGGTGAGGTCGCCAGCCCGGTCGCGGCGGTCTGGGACACGCTCATGTGGTGCGCCTACGCCCCGGCCTTCGACGGCAACGAGGTGCTGCTGTCGATGTTCGGGGAGTTCCTGGCCCGCCCGCTGCCCGGTGACGAGTGGGTCCGCTGGCTGCCTCCCTCCTCGCTCGACGACCTGGTGGCGCTGTACGGCGAGCGGGTCAGGGCGGGGCACCCCGAGGCCGGTCTCCGGCTGGTCGCGCTGATGGCCGACACCGCCGACGCGATCCGCGGCGACCGGCGCTTCCGCCCCCGGGCCGAGGCCCTGCTGTGCATGGTGGAGCCGGTGCTCCGCCGGACCGGCCCCGACCACTCCATCGCCCACTACGGCGACGACGCCGTACGGCAGGCGTGGCTGTCGCGCTGCCCGCCCCACGTGACGCTGCCGGACTCCTCCCCGGGGGAGCACTTCCAGCACGCGCTCTACGACCTGGTCCAGACGCTGGGGTTCCTCGTGCCCAAGGGCGCCGACCCGCGGGCGGTGGCGACCTCGCTGCTGGCGGCCGACCTGTCGGCGACCGCCCCCCGGGCGGCCGACGCGCTCTACCCCTGGCTGGACCCGGAGCTGCGCCACATCCTCCACGTGGTGCTCACCGACCCGTCCCACCCGCTCCGGGGGTGCTGGCCACGCTCCGGCGGGCTGCACTCGGCGCTCCATCCGCCGGACCGGGCCTCGGCGGCGGCCCTGCTGGGCGCCGCCTACGCCACAGGGCTCGCGTGGTGCCGGCTCAGCGGGACCACGGTGCCGGAGCGCGGGTTCGTCACGGCCGCGGCGGTCGTGCACCGGCTGACGCACGAGCGGGACGACCCGGTCCCAGGCATATCAGGGACTTTCCCCCGCCACTTCTGACACGCATCAGCATACTTAAACCACAAATTCAGTTATTTTCTCCTTACTCTCCTTATATCCCTCTATCCCCCCGCACATCGGCTGTTTGTCTGAATCGTGATCTCGGAATCGGGAAATGATCCTTCTGAGGGCGCGACCGTGCCGGAAGGAATGGTCCCGATGGGCCATGGGCACCAAAGACCGCCCGCCGTAACCTCGAAGTGGGTGTGGGCTGCGGAAGGAAGGACGACGCGGTGGGGCACGACGACCTGGACTCTAGGGTCCACGACCGTGTCGCGTTGGACGAGATCGCGCTCTATGCCGAGGTGCTTACCGCCGTCGCCATCAGCGAACGGCCACTCACCTTGGCGGAGCTCGACAACGCGCTCGGATTGAGTGCTTCGGCGATCTGCTGAAGCCGATGAGAGAACCGTCCGGACGACCTAGTCCCGGACTCCTCGACAGGGGTCCGGGACGTGGTCAGGAAAGATGGTCCGGTGACTAGTCACGAACGGACGAGGCGGGCGATCGCCGCCGTGGCCTCCTTGACCTTCTCCTCCGCCTCGGGGCCTCCGCTGTTGATGGCGTCGGCGACGCAGTGCCCGATGTGGTCCTCCAGCAGGCCGAGCGCCACCGCCTGAAGCGCCCGCGTGGCGGCCGACACCTGTGTCAGCACGTCGATGCAGTAGGAATCCTCTTCGACCATCCGCTGCAGGCCCCTGATCTGCCCCTCGATCCGCCGCAGCCGGGTCAGATAAGCCTGCTTGTCTCCGCTGTACCCATGCATGCCCCAACCGTACCCGGGCCTGGCTCAGCGGGAA